>NZ_JBFOCV010000037.1:0-84196 GCF_040907975.1 Aeromonas sp. s10
TTCACGTTGACGCTGGATCAGAACGGTCACTATGTCTTTACCTTGAACCAGCCGCTGGATCAGGGGAGCGCAGACAGTCTGCTCAAGGCGGGCTTTACCCTGACCGACAGTGACGGAGATAAAGTCTCCTCCACCCTGAGCGTTGCCATCGGCGACGGGGCCAATCCGGTCATCAGCGCCGTGACCGGCACCGAGATGACGGAGGCTAACCAGGGGGACGGCGCCGTGGTGAGCTCCATGAGCTTCACCGTGAGCCACGGGGCTGATGCGCTCGATACGAGCAGCCTCAAATTCGATATCGCCGCCATTCAGCAGAGCCTGGATGGCAAGTACAGCAGCCATGGCAGCCCGGTCACCTTCACCCTGGATGCCAGCGGCGAGCTGGTGGGGACCAGCGCGGACGGCCGCGAGGTGCTGCGGGCCGAGCTGAGCCTCGTTGAGAACAACGGCAACTGGAGCGTCACCGCCAAGGTGACCCTGGGGGCCGAGCTGGATCACCAGGGCAGCGAATCCCTCGACCTGCCGCTCACCGTCACCCTGACCGACAAGGACGGAGACAGGGTCTCCACCGACTTGCCGCTCACCATCAAGGACGGCCATGCACCGCACTTCGTGGCGGGCAGCGGAGTGAGCCTGGATGAGCGTGGGCTCGACGGCAGCAATACTCTGACCGGCACCGGCCACTTCCAGGTCAATGCGGGCTCGGATCGGGTGAGCGAGGTGTCGTTTGCTGACATCAGCGAGCAGCCGGCCCTGACCGCCCTGGGCCAGAGCGTCAAATACGAGCTGGTCGACGGCGATGCCAGCATCCCGGGCAACCAGGTGCTGAAAGGCTATGTGGAAGTCAATGGCCAGCGCGTCGAGGTGCTTCAGGTCGAACTGGTGGGCAAGCTGGACAACGCTGCCAGCAACGGCTTTGACTACAAGGTGACCCTGTTCGAGGGGGTTCATCAGAGCGGCAACACCGCGACCGACCTGCCGTTCAAGCTCAACATCGTCGACAGCGACAAGGGCAGCGGCAACAACGACAGCACCACGGGTACCCTCAACATCCGCATTTCGGAAGGGGCCAACCCGACCCTCACCCTGACCGGCGTGACGGTGAGTGAAGGGCGCTTCGATGGCGCCGGCAACAACCAGACCGGCGATGATCAGCATGCCACTGGCACCCTGACCATCACTGCAGACTCCGATCCCGTGGTGGACGTGCGGCTGACCCTCTCGGGCCAAGTCGTGGATGGGAGTGGCAAGGCCATCACCCACAACGGTGAGACCCTCACCTGGCAAGAGGTGGCGGGCAGCAACGGCCACGGTTTCCAGGCAGTGACTGCGAGCGGCACCCTGGTGCTGACGGTGACCCTGCCGAGCGTGCCGGGGCGCATCGAAGCCCACACCCAGGCAACCCTCGATTACCAGGTGACGGTACACACCAACCTGGATCACGGTGCCGACGACAAGCTCAACCTGAGCCTGCCGGTGAAGGTGACTGACAGCGATGGCAGTGTGATCACCGGCAGCACCACGGCGGTGATCACCGATGCGGCGGATCCCGTGATCACAGCCATCGAGGGGGTGACCGTCAAGGAGTCGGACCTCAACGGGGGCAGTGGCCAGCATGGGGGCACCAGCCCGTCAGGCACGGGAGAGGTTGCCATCGGCCAGGTGACGATCGCCGCCGGGAGTGACCGGGTGGTTTCCCTGCAACTGGATGTAGCCCGCTTCAACGCCCTCAATACCCTGACGTCGGGGGGCAAGGCGGTCACCATTGGGGCAGACAGCCAGCCGGGTGTCTACCTTGGCAAGGACAGCGCAGGCAAGCTCATCTTCAAGCTGACCCTGGATGTGTCCGGCCGCTACACCTTCGAGCTGACCGGCAACCTGGATCACAGCGTCCAGGGCAAGGATCTGCTGGATATCCAGCTGCCCTTGCAGGCACGGGACAGTGACGGGGATCTGAGCGCCGAAGTGATCGGTCATGTGAGCGTGCAGGACGACGTGCCGGTGGCCGTGGACGCGAGCAAGACCCTGAATGAAGGGGCGAAAGTGACCGGCGATCTGCTGGCCACTGCCAGCGAGGGGGCGGATGATGCGGTGGTGAGAGCGGTGACCATCAATGGTACCGAGCACCCCATCGCCGCCACGGGCAACACCACCATCTCGGTGACAGATGGCACGGGGCAGATCATCGGCACCCTGGTGATCAATGCCGAGGGTGACTACAGCTTCACCGCCAAATCAGGCATCGATCACAGCAACAGCACCCTGGTACAGCAGATAGGCTTCCACCTGGTGGATGGCGACGGAGATACCGACGACGGTCTTCTGACCCTGACCATCAGGGACGAGGCGGGCAAGCTCACCGTGAGCGCAGTCACTGGCCAGGAGGATGCGGGGGCGAGCGATCCGGGCCAGGGGATCCCCATCACCATGAACCTGGATGTGGGGGATTTCGATCGGGGCGAGCATGTGGAGCAGTTGCTTATCCAGGCGCCAGCCAACGCCCAGGGCACCTTCTATTTCAACGGCGTCGCACTGACCACCATCACCCAGGGGGGCAAGACCTGGTATGAGGTGCCGCCCGCGGCCATGGTGGCGGTGGCCAACACCGATGACAAGTTCCAGCTCACCGGTGTCACTTTTGTGCCGAACCACGACTACTCGAGCTACAACAACGGAGGTGCTGCGCTGCGCTTCCCGGTGCAGTTGCAGGTGGGGGTCACCGAGGGGAGCAAGCCCCCGGTGCTGACCGGCAATCTGGACATCACGGTGCAGGGCATTGCCGACAAACCCCTGTGGGATGTGGGCAGCACGCACCAGCACTACACCACGGACGAGGACAGCAGCGGCATCGCCCTCAACGTCAAGGCGGGTCTCACCGATACGGACGGCTCCGAGACCCTGAGCTACCAGATCAAATGGGCGTCCGGCCAGGGCACGCTGACCCTGAACGGCAAGGTGCTCACCCCGGGGGCGAACGGCCTCTATACGGTGGCCGGTGGCGACATCAACAAGGTGACGGTGGTGCCCGGCAAGGACTACAGCGGTGACATCAAACTCATTGTGACCCCGGTCAGCACGGAGAAGACCCCGGTGGTGACCGGCAAGGAGACGGCCCTCGGCGATCCGCTGGAGGTGATTGTCAACGTGAACCCGCTGGCGGACGACGCCAAGCTGACGGTGCGCGAGATCCAGGGCAAGGAAGATACCCTGATCGATCTGGGCAGCAAGATTGGGCTCGCCCATCTGGGAGACACCACAGATGGTTCCGAGCAGCTGTTCGTGCGCATCAGCGGCCTGCCCGCCGGTGCCACCCTGCTGCTGGGTGGATTGGCGGTCACCCTGGATGCCAACGGCTATTACGAGGTGCCCTATGGCCGCATCAATGACCTCAAGTTGCAGCCGCCCAAAAACAGCAACGTCGATTTCGATCTCACCATCAAGGGGGTGGTGAAGGACACCGCCATCCTGACCGATGCCAGCGGCCAGACCCACACCGTGGTGAACGAGAAGGAGACCGGCAGCCAGAGCCTGCACGTGGATCTGGTGGGGGTGGTGGATGAACCCCATTTCGATCTCAATACCACCGACTGGACCCAGGATGGCAACGGCTACAGCATCATCATCCAGGAGGATGGCCGGGCACCGCTGGACTTCAAGCTCACCTCGGGGGAGTGGACGGATACCCCGCTCGATCACTCGGAAACCCTCAACCTGGTGCTGGAAGGGCTGCCGGAAGGGGCCAAGGTATTCGACGGCAGTGGCAAGGAGCTGACCCTGACCTTCGCCGGGCTCGATGGCAAGGGCAATCCTCTCTATCAGGTGGATGTGACCAGCCTTGGCAACCTGCAGATCCAGCCGCCGCCCAACAGCACCGCCGATCTGCACCTGGTCGGCCACGTGGTGGTGACCGAGAATGACGGCGATCACAAAAGCTTCGACGTACCCCTCACCATCAAGGTGGAGCCGGCCATCGACGCTACCGACTATGCCAAGACCAGCCATGGCCTGGAGGATCAGTTCACCGTCCTTGACTGGCAGCCTGACCTGACCGACGGCGCCGAGAAGGTGACCCACCTCAGCCTTTCCGGTATCGAACCCGGGTATGAAGTCTGGATCCGCGTGGGCGGGGTCGAGACCCAGCTGACCGTGAGCGGCGGCGCCGTGGACTTGAGCGACGCCGAGCTGCAAAGCCTGCTCGGCGGTGGCCAGCTGCTGGTGAAAGGGCCCGAGGACAGCGACAGGGACACCACCCTCCAGAGCCATGTCACGGTGACACAAGTGGATGTGGACTCCAGCGCCACTGCCCAGAAGGTGATCGACGGCACCCTGCATGTGGATATCCAGGCGGTGGTGGAGCCCGATGGCAACCTGGTGCAGACCGGTCAGCTGGAGAGCCCGGACGGGCACGACATCCCGCTGGACGGCGTCTTCGTGTTCGAGGATCTGGACCCCAGCAGCGATGAGGTCATCGACTACCTGGTGATCAGCGATCTGCCCCCCGGCTTCGTGGTGGTGGGCGGCATCAACGATGGCAAGGGCAACTGGACGGTGCCCCACGACGCCCTCGGCAGTTATGCCTTGCGCTCGCCGGATGGCTTCACCGGCACCGTCACCTTCAAGGTGAGCGCCAGGGTGGTCGACCTTGGTGACAACAACGAGGGGGATGTGAGCGCCCCGGCCTATCGGGAGATCACCGCCAGCGCCGACTTCCATGGCGCGACCCACTCGGGTCAGGTGGCCGCCGATGTCGATTTTGACAACAGTACCCCCATCACCGGGGTGGAGGATCACGGCGTCAACTTCGGCAGCCAGCTCAAGCAGATGGTGACCCTGGGCACGGCGGACATCGGGGACGACGAGCTCAGCATCGTCATCACTGGTCTCCCTCCGGGCGTCAACGTACAGGGGCTCACCTATGACTTCGTCAACGGCGAGTACCTCATCAAGTTGCCGGGCGGCCTCGATGATCTCGACCGCCTGACCCTGACCCTGCCGCAAGACTATGCCGGTGACGGCCTGCACTTCAATGTGCGCCTGGTCAACACCGACACCGTGAGCGGTGACACCAAGATGGTGGAGAAGGACGTCACCCTCTCCATCACCCCGGAGGTGGACATCAACGGCGGGGCGGACGGCCTGCCCGAGCTGCAACTGAACGTGAAGGACGTAAACGGCGACGGTCAGCCTGACAACCTGGAAGACACCGACATTCATCTCGATCTCTCGGTCAAGCTCGCCGACATCAGCCCCTCGGTGGCCGATGGCGGTCTCGAGACCGTGGAGCAGGTGGTCGTGACCGTGGATCCCCAATATGGTCACTTCCTCGACAAGAACGGCCAGCCGGTCTCCACTCTCACGGTGAACGACCCGGCGGATCTCAAGGATCTGGTGTTCGTGCCCAAGGAGCACTTCAGCGGCAAGGTGCCGCTGGCGGTGAAGGTGGATATTCTCGATACCGCCACCACGGGCACGGATCGGGGGAGCTGGAGCGGCAACGTGAGCTTCGAGGTGCTGCCGGTCAACGATCCGGCCAACCTCACGGTCCAGAACGTCACGGGCCAGGAAGATGGCAGCGTGAGCCTGGGGGGGCTGGGGGCCAGCCTCATCGACAACGATGGCTCCGAGCAGATCGTCGGGCTGCAGATCAAGGGGGTGCCGGATGGCTTCACCCTGTCCGCCCCGGCGGTCAACAACGGTGGCGGGGTGTGGCAGGTGCCTGTGGGCACCGACTTCTCCAAGCTGACCCTGATCCCGCCTGCGGACTTCAGCGGCACCGTGAGTCTGACCCTGAGCGCCTTCACCCTGGACAAGGGGCTGACCCTGCCCCTTGAAACCAGTGCGGGCTTCACCGTCACCGTCAATCCGGTGGGGGATGCGGTCATCACCGACATGCAGGAGCAGGCGAGCGGCACCGAAGGGGATGTGATCACCCTGAACCTGGGGGTGGAGACCCGGGATACCCATGCCACCGGCGGCAATGCCGGCAATGTGCACGAGAACGGGCCCGAGCAGGTGCGCGTCACCCTGGAAGGGGTGCCTGACGGGGCAGAAATCCGCCTGCCGAGCGGGGTGAGCGGCACCGTAGTGGATCTCGGCGGTGGCCGCTGGCAGGTCACCACGGATGGGGGCAAGCTCGACGCGGTGGAGCTCGTGACCAACGACGCCAACGGCGCCATGGCGATCAAGGTGACGGCTCAGAGCCTGGACAACGGCGCCCTCGGCCCCGAAGTGAACGGCACCATCCATCTCGATGTGAGCCCGGTCAACGACGCCCCCGTCAACGTGCTGCCCGATGATCCCCAGGTGGCCCAGGAGGACGAGCCGTTCGTCATCCAGGGTCTGCAGGTCAAGGACGTGGATGCGGGCAACGGCATCATGGAAGTGCGCCTCTCGGTGGAGCACGGCACCCTGACCCTGCCGGCCGGGAGCGGCGTGACCCTGACCGGCAACGGCACCGGCGATGTGGTGCTGACCGGCACCCTGGCGGATCTCAATGCCCTGCTCTCGGGCGGCGTCACCTATCAGGGCGACCCGGACTTCCATGGCAATGACGCCTTGACCATGGTGACGGACGATCGGGGCAATACCGGCAGCGGTGGCGCCCTGAGCGACACCGATGTGCTGCCCATCCTGGTACAACCGGTCAACGATGCCCCCGTCAACCAGCTGCCAACGACGCCCCAGGTGGCGCAGGAAGATCAGCCCTTCACCATTCACGGGCTGCAGGTGAGCGATGTGGATGCGGGCAACAGCCCCCTCTCTGTCACCCTCTCCGTGCTGCACGGTACCCTGGAACTGGCGGCGGGCAGTGGCGTGACGGTGAGTGGCAGCGGCAGCAACACCCTGGTGCTGAGCGGTTCCCAGGATGCCATCAATGCCTTGCTCGCAGGGGGCGTGACCTATCAGGGCGAGCAGGACTTCAATGGTCAGGATGCCCTGACCATGGTGACCAATGATCTTGGCAACACCGGCAGCGGTGGCCCCCTGAGCGATACCGACGTGCTGCCCATCGAGGTCGAGCCAGTCAATGATGCCCCTGTCACCCAGGTGCCGGGCTCATTGCAGGTGAAAGAGGATGGCTCCCTGTCGCTCACCGGGATCAGCGTGAAGGACGTGGATGCGGGCAGTGCGCCCATCTCCATGGTGCTGCGGGTGGAGCACGGTGTGCTGACCCTGCTGGGGGCGGCAGGCGCCGTCTCGGTGCAGGGGGCGGGGACCAGCGTGGTGACCCTGGTCGGGTCGCTCGATGATCTCAACGGTCTGTTGGCAGGCAACCTGCACTACGAGCCAGCCAGGGACTTCTGGGGTCAGGACAACCTGAGCATCACCACCTCGGATCAGGGCAATACCGGTGCCGGTGGCGTCCTGACCGACAGCGCCCAGATTGCCATCCAGGTGACGGCCGAGCCGGACGATCCCCAATTGGGGGTCGGCACCCACGATATCCTTGCGTTGCAAGGGGCCTGGGTGCCGCTCAACCTCAGCGCCAGCGTGGTCAATCCGGCCCCGGGTGAGCTGTCGGTGCGGATCCAGAACCTCGGCAGCGCCCAGGTGGTGGACGAGCACGGCCAGAGCGTCGGCCACGCGGATGGCAACGACTGGTTGCTGCCGATGGACCAGTCCGTGCCCATCTACCTCAAGGATCTGCCGGCGGGGGATCATGCCCTCACCCTGAGTGCCGAATCCAGCCTGGGTGGCGGCACCCTGAGCTCGGCCACGGAGACCGTCACCATCCACAGCCAGAGCGGCCACGATCTGCTGGGCTCGGATCAGGGGGACTGGCTGTTCGGCTCCTCCGGCAATGATCGCCTCCTGGGCGGCATGGGAGATGATGTGCTGCGGGGCGGTCAGGGCAACGACATCCTGACCGGTGGCGCCGGCAGCGATCTCTTCGTGTGGGGCAGTGGTGACGAGGGGACGACGGCCTCTCCGGCGATAGACACCATCACCGACTTCCGTCCCCAGGAGGGGGACAGGATCGATCTGGCGGACCTGCTCAAGGGAGTGACCGACAACAGCGTGGATGGCCTGCTGGGTCATCTCCAGGCATCGGTGACCAGCACCGGCAACGGCCTGAGTGACGTGAGCCTGTCGGTCTCCCCGGCGGGGGATGGCAATGTCACCCAGCAGATCACCCTGAAGGACGTGGATCTGAGTGGCTGGAACCTGAGCGGCTCCTCCTCTCACGACATCCTGCAATCCATGCTGGATCAGCACAGCCTGATCATCCAGCACCCCTGATGGGGTGAGATGATGCAAAGAGCCGGCGAATGCCGGCTCTTTTTTTGGCTGAATATGCTGGCTTGATATTTCCTGGTGGTGGTAATGGGAGATGGTTTTTAACAGAGTGGGTGTTGTTGCTGCTTTTCACTGTGTGGGTGGTTCAAACAACCAAAAGGGTTTGCCGCCCGGGCCTCCCATCGGGCTGCCCGGGCGGCGTCAGGGCCTTGCCGCGCCGATCCCGGTCAATGCCGGCCAGAGGGGGCGCAGGCATTGACCGGGGCGTGTCGCCTCCAAGCCGGTGCCCGGGATGATGGGCGGACCGGGGGGATGGCGGTCAGGCCAGCGCCCGTGCCAGCAGGTGCACCGGGTGTTCGCAGCGAAACGCCGTGCTCATCTCGATCTGCCACTTGCAGGTCTCGCAGTCGGTGATGACCAGATCGGGTTTGAGCCGGTTTATCTGATCAAACAGCCCCTGGCCGATGGCCTGGCTGGTGTCGTAGTTTTCCGACTTGAAGCCGTAGGTGCCGGCGATGCCGCAGCACTGGGAGTCCAGCACCGTCACCTTGACGCCGGGGATGGCCCGCAGCAGCTCGAGGGTGTAGATGACGCCCCCCATCTTCTCCAGGTGGCAGGGGGTGTGGTAGGCGATGTGCAGATTGAGGGGCTTCATGGCCGGTTTGTTGCCCCGATCGAACTCATTCCACAGGAAGCGGGTCACCAGGGAGATGCGATCCCGCACCTTGTGGTTGTCTTGCTCCAGCAGGTGGGGATATTCGTCCCGCAGGGTGAAGCCGCAGGTGGAGGAGGTGGCCAACAGCGGCATCTCGTTGCCAAGCAGGGTGTTCTCCAGCTGCTGGATGTTGAAGGCCGCCTGCTGCTTGGCCTTGTCCATGAAGCCGTTGGCAATCAGCGGCACGCCGCAGCACTTCTCCCGTTCCAGCAGCTGGACACCGATGTTCATGGCATTGAGCACCTGCACCAGCTCCTTGCCAAGCTGGGGGTGGTTGTAGTTCACATAACAGCCGTGGAAGTAGGCGATTTGGCGCTCGAAGCGGGCCTGACTCGCTTTCTGTTTCTTGTACCAGCCGCGGAAGGTGCCTTGTGAGTATTTGGGCAAGTCCCGGTGGGAGGAGACTCCCAGCGCCTTGTCCAGCACCTGCTTCATCGGCTTGAGGCCGGTGGTGAAGTTGACCACCGGGGCCATCAGGGTGGACATGCTGCCCATCAGATCCGTGTGGGAGAGCACGAACTCGCGGATCCCCGGTTTGAAGCCGCTGTACTGGTGTTTGGCCTTGGCGATGATGTCGCCGATGCGCACCCCGCTCGGGCAGGCCACTTCGCAGCGCTTGCAGTTGGTGCAGTACTTGAGGGCGCTGTCAAAGAGCTCGGGGCTCTTGATGCGCAGCCGCTCCCCATCCGGGCCCGCCTGCTTGGGGCCGGGGTAGGCCGGGTTGGCCTTGGCCACCGGGCAGTAGGCGGTACAGATGGTGCATTTGATGCACTGATCGAAAGTCTGGTTGGCATGATCCAGTAGCATGTCAGTTCTCCTCCCGTTGGGTGTGAAGGCACGGGATATGGGGCGAAATCATCATTGGGCTGAACTCAAAATGTGACCGGCGGCCTGCCAGCCGGTGGCGACCGCGACACCTGAGCCAGAGCCCTCTTTGGATTGGGCATCGTCGTGGGCCAGCACGCCGTGTCGTTGGAGTGGGAATATGTGATTCATCTCAGCCCTCCGCCAGAATATGGCCAGCGGCTTGCCAGCCGGTGGCAACGGCCACGCCGGAGCCGGAACCTTCTTTAATGGGGTCATAGTGCGCCAGCACGCTGCCAGCGCCGTAGAGGTTGGTGAGGGGCCTGCCGCCGCGCAGCACCCGCAGCCGCTCGTCGGTCTTGACCCCGAAGCCCATGAAGGGGTGGTGGTCGAACAGGCGGCGGCCGGCCCAGGCGTCGCGCTCGGCAAGGCTCAGTACGTCGGCATCGAAGATGGGTTCACGAATGCCTCCGAGGCGCGACTCCAGCCCGCGGCTGAAGAAGCTGCCGGAGGCGAGCACGAAGTGGTCCGCCTCGAACAGCTGATCCTCCCCGTGCTGGCTGTGCACCCCGATCACCTTGTCGCCGTCATAGCGGGCGCCCAGCACCCGCTCGCTGGTGAGGAAGGTGCCGCCAAGGGCCATGAAGCGGCGCTTGAGGGCCTCCTGCATCCGCATGCCGATGAGGGACGGCGGCATGGTGGCCACCTCCTTGATGGTGCAGCCGGTGCGCCGTTCCAGCTCGCTCAGACGCGGGCCGACCAGCCCCAGCGACAGGCAGGCGGGCAGCACGATATGGCGACAGTCGGGCACACCGCATCCCTGCACCATGCGGCTGATCTCGCGGGCCAGATCCGCCAGCAGGTCCTGCTGGCCAGGCCCCTGCTTGTCGAACAGGCGGGCGATGTCGGCGGAGCGAAACTCGTGGGGATTGCGGCTGAACTGGGCGAGCTGGGGCAGGCGAATTTCCCCGGTCAGGATGCGGCTGTGGGCAAAACGGGCGTGGGTCGCGAGATTCGCCGCCGCGAGCGCCGGGTGAAAATCGCGAAACCCTTCCAGGGTGGCGAGCAGGATGGCGTCCGGGGCGGGGGCATCGGTCATGCAGGCGCAAGTGTCGGGGGAGAGCCAGGTGGCTTTGAGGGTGCCGATGGGGGTCAGCCGCTGGTGGTTGTGTTCCTGGCGCATCAAGGGTAGCCCCTCTTCTGCGCAGTGGCGTTGCAGGTCGGCCAGACTCCCCTCGATATTCTGCATCCCCACCTTGCTGTAAGGGTGATCCGGATGGGCCGCCATGAAGACGGGCAGGGCGGCGCGGGGATCCCCGTCGCTCTCCAGCAGATCCACCGAGCCGGAGGAGAAGTGCAGGGCGCTCTGGCCGGAGGCCATCAGCAGGGTCTTCTGGCCGGCCTCGGCGAGGCGCAGGGCTGCGGAGAGGCCCGCCATGCCGCCGCCGATCACGATGCTGTCAAATTTCATGGCTGCGCTCCTTGGTGGAATTGGCGGTGCTGGCATCGAGCGGGAAGGGGGGCTCGCTCACCAGGTGGGGGGCCGTCCACTCACCAAGGCCGAACAGCCCTTCATAGATCCAGTAGGTAAATTCGGCTTCCCGCAGGGCATCGCCCCACAGCACCGGCCGGGTACCCTTGTAGCGCTCCTCCAGGAACTGGCGCAGCATGACGCAGGCCTGACGACCGTCCGCCTTGCCGTACTCCTGCATCAGGCCGGCGGCGCGATAGGCGCACAGCTCCCCCTGACAGGGGCCCATGCCGAGGCGGGTGCGGCGGCGCAAGTCCACCAGGTTGTCCACGTCGAGCTCCCGCAGGGCGTATTCAATCTCGCCCGCGGTCACCATCTCGCACTCGCAGATGAGGGCGTTGGCCTTGGGGTTGTCGCGGAAAAAGGCGATGACCCGCTCGCCGTGGCGGTACTGGGCCGAGCCTTCGGCGGGTACCGAGAGACCGGGGGCGGAGACCTTCTCCGGATCCCGCGAGCCGGGCAGGCTCAGCTCGGCGGTGCGGCAGGGCTTGCTGTTGCCAAGCTTTTTGGCAAGCAAGTCGGTGGCCCATTCGGCCATCAGCCGGTAGGTCATCAGCTTGCCGCCTGTGATGGTGTTGAACCCCTGGAGGCCATCTCGCTCGGCGTGATCCAGCAGCACGATGCCGCGGCTGATGTTGCGGCCGGACTCGTCGCCATCCACCGCCACCAGGGGGCGAACGCCGGCGTAGGCGCGCAGCAATCGGGTGCGGGCCATGATGGGGGCCAGTTTTATCCCCTCGCGCAGCAGCACCTCCACCTCTTCGGGCTCGACGGTGAGCTGGTCAATCTTGTGGTAATCGATGCGACTCGACGTGGTGCCGATGAGGGAGATGGTATCGCCTGGCACCAGGATGTCCGCGTCCGCCGGTTTGCGGCAGCGGTTGAGCACCAGTTGGTTGAGGCGGTAATCCATGATGAGCAATGAGCCCTTGGCCGGGAACATGCGGATGCCGAGGTCGGCATACTCGCAGATCTGCTGGCCCCAGATGCCGGCGGCGTTGATCACCTCCTGGCACTCCACCTCGAACGCTTCGCCGGTGCGGGTGTTGATGGCCTTGACCCCGTGCACCCTATCCTGGGTGCGCAGAAGCCCCAGCACCTTGCTGTGGGTGAAGATGCGGGCGCCGTGCTCCTTGGCGTCCAGCACGTTGGCAGCGGCCAGGCGGAACGGGTCGACCGTGCCGTCCGGCACCTGGATGGCACCGATCAGCGCCGGGTTGACGTTGGGTTCAAGGCGCAGCGCCTCGGCGGGATCCAGCTGGCGGGCGTCGATGCCCGCCAGGGCGCAGGCGTCCATGAAGGTATTTTGAAAATGGATGTCATCTTCCGGCAGGGTGATGAAGAGGCCGCCGGTGTCCTCGACGCAGTGGCTGGCGATCCGCTTGAGGATGCGGTTCTCCTGAATGCATTCGCGGGCGGACTCCTGATCCGTCACCGCGTAGCGGGCGCCGGAGTGGAGCAGGCCATGGTTGCGGCCCGTGGTGCCGGCGGCGATGTCGTCCCGCTCAAGCAGGATGCAGTCGATGCCGCGCAGCGCGCAATCGCGCATGATGCCGGCGCCGGTGGCGCCCCCCCCTATGATGACGACTTGTGTGGTGATTCTTTTCATTCTTGCCCGTCTCATCTCTTCCAGATGAGGCCAGTGTGGCGCCTTCACGACGTGAAATGTTTGATATGGGCCAAATTAATGTTCGTAAACGCTCATTTAATGTGAGGAAATGAGCGAAATGTGATGAACCTCACGTCACCGTCGGGGCGCGGCAGGGGGAAGCATGGCGGGGAAAAGAAGGCCAGCCCGGGGGCTGGCCAGAGGGTGGCGTAGGGGAAACCTCAGCCGCAGCACTTCTTGAACTTCTTGCCGCTGCCACAGGGGCAGGGGTCGTTTCGCCCGACCCGCAGCGGCGCCGGATCCTGCTCGCCGTCGGTGTAGACCCAGCGCCCCTGATGGCGCACGAAGCGGGAGCGCTCATGAAGGCAGTGACGTTCGTCCCCCTCCAGGAACCAGGCTTTGAATTCCACCATGCCGAGGATGTCATCGGGGCCGCCCTGGCTGGCGAGGATCTCGAGGCCATCCCAGCGGGTGTCGGTCGATGAGAGGTCGGCCGCGGTCAGCCCGTTCAGATAGTCCGGGTGCCAGCTGTGTACCAGATATTCTCCCAATCCCAGCACGAAGGCGCTGTAGCGGGATCGCATCAGCTGCTCCGGGGTGGCGGCGGGCTGGCCTGCGTGGAGTACACCGCAGCACTTGGCAAGAAAAAGAGAGGAACCGCAAGGACATAGGTTCATGAGTCAGCTCATCTGGTCGATAATTAAAGGTGGCGGGATTGTAGCGAACGCACTTCCCTTTCGGCCAGCTTCCCATGCCGTTTAGGCAGACATCATGCAGCAATGAACACAGCACAAAGGGTGACACAATGACACTTAAGCAGAAGATCCTGTTACTGGGGGCCATCCCCGTGCTGCTGATGGCCCTGGTGGTCAATCTCAGCAACTACCTGGTGGCCAGGAGCGATCTGGAATCGGATCTGGTGGTGGCGCGGGAGAGGGCAATCAAGGAGCGCAAGGCGCTGCTCAGCAGTTATCTGATGCTGGCCAAGACGGCCATCGAGGGCAGCTACGGCAAGCCTGACAGCCCCGAAGTGCGCCAGCAGGTGAAGGAGATATTGCGGCCGCTGCGCTATGGCAGCGACGGCTACTTCTTCGTCTACGACTATCAGGGCAATACCGTGCTGCTGCCGACCCGGCCCGAGATGGAGGGGAAGAACCGCTGGCAGGACAAGGATACCAAGGGTGCCTTCCTCATTCAGGGGATCATCAAGTCGGCGCGGGAAGGAGATGGCTTCTCGGAGTACTGGACCAACAAGCCCTCTATCGGGCGGGATGCCCCCAAGCTCTCCTTCAATCTGGTGCTCGACAAGTATCAGTGGGTCGTGGGCACGGGCTTCTACATCGACGACATCGACAATGAGCTTGCAACCCTGCGTAGCGAGCGGGAGGAGACCATGTATGGCTCCCTGAAAACCGGGGTGCTGTTCATCCTGGTGATCCTGGGGGTGACCCTGGCGGCCACCGTGGTGATCGGCAACCGGGTCACCCGCCCGCTGGCGGATGCGGTCGCAGCCCTCAACGACATCGCCGACGGGGACGGGGATCTGACCCAGCGCCTCAAGGTGCAGAGCAAGGACGAGGTGGGGCAGCTGGCCGCCGCCTTCAACCGCTTCGTCGAGCGGATCCAGTCGGTGGTGAGCCAGGTGGGGGAGACCAGTCACCAGTTGCTGGGGGCCGTGGATCGGCTGCATAGCCTGAGCGAACATGCGGACAGGCAGATGCAGGGCCACGGCAAGGAGACGGATCAGGTGGTGACCGCGGTGACCGAGATGAGCTCCACCGCCCAGGAGGTGGCGGCGAGCGCTTCCAACGCCGCCAGCGCCACCAGCGATGCGGCCCGCGAGTCCGATGCGGCCCGCGGCGTGGTGAACAGCGCCATCGGCAGCATCAACCGGTTGGTGGACGAAGTGCATGTGGCGGCCGGGGTCATCGAGCAGCTCGCCCATGAGACCGGCAAGATAGGCTCCGTGGTGGAGGTCATTCGCGGCATCGCCGATCAGACCAACCTGCTGGCCCTCAACGCCGCCATCGAGGCGGCCCGGGCGGGCGAGCAGGGGCGCGGCTTTGCGGTGGTGGCTGACGAGGTGCGATCCCTCGCGGGCCGTACCCAGCAGAGCACCAAGGAGATCAACGAGATGCTCCAGCGCCTGCAGGGCGGGGTGAAGCAGGCTGTGGAGGTGATGCAGGCCAGCGAGGCACGCAGCCAGGAGACGGTGCAGGAGGCGAGCCACATCGCCAGCTCCCTGGACAGCATGGTGGCGGCGGTCGGCACCATCAACGACATGAACATCCAGATCGCCACGGCCGCCGAGGAGCAGCACGCGGTCTCCGAGGAGATCAACAAGAACCTGGTGGCCATCCAGCAGATCGTCAGCGAGCTGACCGAGGCGTCCGGGGAGTCCAGCACCACCACCCGCGCCCTGGCAGGCACGGGTGACAAATTGCGCCAACTCGTCTCCCGCTTCCGTTACTAATCACATTTTTGCCGTCTGGACAGGATTTCCAGACGGCAAATTTGGGGATCGGCGCAGAATGTGTGAAAATCGCGCCATTCGTTCCTTTCGTTAGCCCCAACCCTATGAATGAGATCGTGAAAGGCAGTATCGATTTGATCCGTCAGCTCAACTACGGCCTGGTCTATGCCAGCCTGGAGGAGCACAAGGAGCTGTCCCGTACCGATCTGTCCCGTCTGACCGGCCTGTCGCCGGCCAGCATCACCAAGATCACCCGCGAGCTGCTGGACGGCGGCCTGGTGGTCACCTGCGGCGAGAGCTCGGTGGGGCGTGGCCGTCGCCAGACCCTGCTGCGCATCAACGAGCGCCGCTTCCAGTTTCTCTCCATGCGTCTGGGGCGCGGCTATGTGGACATGGCCCTGTTTGACCTAGCTGGTCACTCCCTGGCGCGCCATCGCCATGTCTTCAACGAGGCGGAGCGTGCCGAGCTGCTGGCCAGCCTGGTGCGGGCCATCGAGGGCTTTTTGCCCAAGAAGGCGTTGCGTCTGGCCTGCATCGCCCTCTGCCTGCCCGGCCAGGTGGAGCGCCACTCCGGCATGGTCAAGCATTTTCCCTATTACGATCTGCGCAACTGGCCCCTCGGTCCCACCCTGCAGGAAGCCTTCTCGGTACCCGTGCTGGTGAGCGGCGACGTGCGCACCTGGATCCAGGCCGAGCGGGAGTGGGGCGCCGCCAGGAACTGCTCGGATGCGGTGCTGGTGTTCGTGCACAACGACATCGGGGTCGGCATGGTGGTCAATGGCCAGCTCATCGAGAGCGAGTCGGCTCTGCTCGGGGATCTCAGCCACCTGCAGCTCGAACCCTATGGCCAGCGCTGCTACTGCGGTGGCTTCGGCTGCGCCTGCACCCTCGTGACCAATCAGGCGCTGGAGGCGCAATATCGGGAGCTGCGTGAACGGATGCAGGAGTTCGATCTGCCCGAAAGCGTCACCATACGCGAGCTGTGCGAGCTGGCGCTGGCCGGCAACAGCCTGTGTCAGGACATCCTGCACCAGGCAGCAGGGCGCCTTTCCCGGGTGCTGGCGAACCTCATCTGCCTGCTCAATCCGGGCAAGCTGCTGCTTGGGGGGGAGATCACCCGGGCCGATCGACTGCTCTTCCCCATGTTGCACCAGTCCCTGGCAAGCCAGTTGCCCGCCGAGTACCTGGTGCGCCTGCAGATTGAATCCACCCACTTCTACGAAGATCCCACCAAACCCACCTCGGTGCAGGTGCACAAGGCCCTGCGCGATGGCAGTCTGCTGCTCGACTTGTTGCGAGGCGACAAGGAGGCATGAGGCTCGGGTTGCAAGGACGCTTCCTGCTCATTCTCTGTCTGGTCAGTCTGTTGCAACTGGTGTTGCTGAGCGGTGCCAGCTACTACTATGTCGCCGAGCAGCGCTACCGTGAGGTGGGGGATCAGGCCCTGGATGTGGCACGGCTGGTGGCGCGGGAGTCCGGCGTCATCGCCGGGGTGAAGCGGGCGGATACGGTCCGCCTCAATGCCCTGGTGGAGCGGATCCGCGCCGAGGTCGGGGCCAGCTACATCGTCATCGGGGACAGGCAGGCACGCCGCCTGGTGCACCCCAATGCGGACCGGATTGGCAAAGCCATGGTGGGGGATGATCCCGAGCGTGCCCTGCAGGGAGAAGCCTATATCTCCAGGGCCCAAGGGTCCCTTGGGGTCTCGGTGCGCGGCAAGGGGCCCATCCGGGACGAGATGGGCAAGATCATCGGGGTGGTGTCGGTCGGCTATCTGGTGCGGGACATCGATGCGGATCTGCAGGGCTATTTGCGCTTCGGCCTGGCCATGACATTGCTCATTGTGGTGCTCAACAGTGTCGCAGCCGCCTGGCTGGCCCGGCGCTACAAGAAGGCGATATTCGGCTTTGAACCCGAGCAGATGGGGCGTCTCTATGCGGAGCTCGACTGTACCCTGCGCACGGTGCGCGAGGGGATCCTCACCATCGACGAGCAAGGGCGCCTCACCTCCCTGAACCCCAACGGCATCAAGCTGCTGCGCCTGGACGACACCACCGCCAGGAGCGCCATCGGCCAGCCCATTGGTCACCTGCTGCCGGGCAGTCGCATGCTCTCCATCCTGCAAGAGCAGACCCCCCAGTTTGACGAGGAGATAGTGCTCAACGGCCAGTCCCTCATCGTCAACCGCTTGCCGCTGGTGCGCGAGGGCAAGCTGATCGGCGCCGTGTCGAGTTTTCGCCGCAAGGACGAGCTGGCGGAACTCAGCGCCCAGCTCTCCCAGGTGCAGGCCTACAGCGATCTGCTGCGGGTGCAGACCCACGAGCACAACAACCAGCTCGGGACCATCGCCGGCCTCATTGAGCTCGGTGCCACCCGGGAGGCGCTCGCCTTCATCGGGCGGGAGGCGGCCACCGAGCAGACCCTGCTCGGCTTCCTGATGGGGGCCATCGCCAAACCCAAGGTGGCGGGGTTGCTGCTCGGCAAATACCACAGGGCCCACGAGCTCGGTCTTGAGCTCGTGATCGATCCCGATGCCCGTCTGCACGATATTCCTGCCCGTGTCAGCGGTTCCCAGCTGGTAACGGTGCTGGGCAACCTCATCGACAACGCCTTCGAGGCGACCCGCCGCCACGGTGCGCCCTATCAGCCCATCCGGGTTTCCTTGAGCGATCTGGGGCAGGATCTGGTGCTGGAGGTGGAGGATGGGGCTGGCGGCATCGACCCGCAGTTGGCGGACAGGTTGTTCGAACAGGGGGTCAGCAGCAAGCCCGAGCCAGGACACGGTATCGGGCTCTCCCTGGTGCGCAAGACCCTGGATGCCCTGCAGGGGGAGATCACCATCGAAGCCACGACGCAGGGAAGTTGCGTCGTCTGTTACATTCCCAAGGAGGTGTGAGTGATCAAGATCCTGATCGTCGAGGATGATCCCGCCATTGCCGAGATCCACCGCCGCTTCGTGCAGCGCCTCGCCGGTTTTGAGGTGCTGGGGGTGGCGTTGACCCTGTTCGATGCCAGGGAGCAGATAGGGATCCTCCGGCCCGATCTGGTGCTGCTGGATGTCTGGCTGCCCGATGGAGAGGGGTTCTCGCTATTGAGAGAGCTGCGCCAGGCGGGGGCGAGTCTGGATGTGATCCTGCTCACCGCGGCGCGGGAAGCTGCTGCCCTGCAGGAGGCGATGCGCCTCGGGGTGGTGGATTTCATCTTGAAGCCCGTGGTGTTCGAGCGGCTGCGCGACACCCTGGAGAAGTACCGTCAGAGCATCGCCGCCCTGGCGGCGTTGGCCGACATCGACCAGCAGGCGGTGGACACCCTGTTCGGTACGCCGTTGCAGCAGGTGGCGGCAGAGGGACTGCCCAAGGGCATCGATGCTCTCACCCTGCAGCGGGTGCTGACGGCCCTGACTCCGGAGGCCGCCAGTGCCGAGGAGATAGGCAGCCGGATAGGGGTGAGCCGGACCACGGCGCGCCGCTATCTGGAATTTCTGGTGGGGCAGCGACTGGCGAGCCCCGAGCTCGAATATGGCACCGTCGGGCGGCCGGAGCGGCGTTACCGCAAGCCGTGATCCGGTCGCCCGGAACCTGTTGTCCAGACAAGAAAAGAGCGCCTTTCGGCGCTCTTTTTATCAGGGTTTGCTTCCCGTGGGCATCAAGGTCTCTGCGCGTTATGGTCAGGGTTCAGAGGTGGCAGAGGCTCATCGATTCAGTGGCTGGTGGCAGGCTCCCCCTTGGGGGCCCGGCGAGCCTGCCACCACTGCCAGACGGGCAGCAGCAACATGGTCAGGGTGATCACCGTGAAGGCGAGGGTGATGGGGCGCTCCCACAGGAAGCTCAGGCTGCCGTCGTTGATCACCAGGGCCCGGCGCAGGTTGTCCTCCAGCATGCCCCCCAGGATAAAGCCGAGCAGCATGGGGGCCATGGGGAAGGTGAGCAGGCGCAGGCCGATGGCGATCAGTGCAACGATGGCCATCACATGGATGTCCATGGTGTTGAAGGAGACCAGATAGACCCCGGTCAGGGAGAACAGCAGCACCATGGGGATGAGCACGGGGCGCGGCACCGCCAGTACCCGGGCCAGGTAGGGGATGAGGGGGAGGTTCAGGATCAACAGCACCACGTTGCCCAGATACATGGAGATGATCACCGACCAGAAGACGTCCGGATGCTCCATGAACAGACGCGGGCCTGGCTGGATGCCGTAGGCCACCAGGGCGCCCAGGATGAGGGCCGTGGTGCCGGAGCCCGGGATCCCCAGGGTCAGCAGGGGTACGAAGGAGCCGGTGGAGGCGGCGTTGTTGGCCGCTTCCGGGGCGGCCAGGCCGCGCAGGCTGCCCTTGCCGAACTGCTCCTGGCGCTGCTTGCCGGCGATGTTGCGCTCGGCCCCATAGGCCATGAAGGCGGCGATGGTGGCACCGGCTCCCGGCAGCACGCCGATGAGAAAGCCCAGCACCGAAGATCGGGCGATGGGAGGCGCGATCTCCCTGACCTCTTCCTTGCTGAGCTTGAGGCTGCCGAGCTGCTGCATCTGCCTGGCCTCTTCCTCGCTGTTGTCCTTGCCGGGGCGCAGCACCGCCATCAGGATCTCTGCGAGGGCAAAGGTGGCCATGGCCAGCAGCAGGAAGGAGAAGCCGTCACGCAGATCCGGCAACCCGAAGGTGAACCTGTCCACCCCGACGCTGCGGTCGATGCCGATGGTGGAGATCATGATGCCGAACAGCGCCATGATCAGCGCCTTGAGCACCTGCCCCTTGCCGGCAAAGGCCGCCACGGCGGAGAGGCCCAGCACCATGAGGGCGAAGTAGTCCGCCGACTGGAAGGAGAGGGAGACCTTGGCGAGCAGGGGCGCCGCCACCATCAGCATGATGGCGGAGAGGGTGCCGCCGGTGAAAGAGGCGTAGGCGGCGATGGCCAGCGCCTTGCCCGCCTGTCCCTTGCAAGCCAGGGGATAGCCGTCGAAGGCGGTGACCACGGTGGCGGAGCAGCCGGGGGCGTTGATCAGGATGGAGGAGGTGGAGCCCCCGAAGATGGCGCCGTAATAGACCCCCGCCATCAAGATGATGCCGGAGGCCGGATCCAGGCCATAGGTGATGGGGATCATCAAGGCGATGGCGGTGACCGGGCCAAGGCCCGGCAACATGCCGATAAAGGTGCCGATGAAGCAGCCAAGCACCACCATCATCAGGTTGACCGGCAGCAGTGCGGTGCCGAGTCCTTGCAAGATTCCGTCTAACATGGTGACTCCTTAGAAACCGAGCAGGGTGAACAGGCGACCCGGCTCCAGATAGACGTTGAGCCCCTTGGTGAGCAGGGCCCAGAAGCCGATGGAGAAGGGGACGCTGATCATCAGGCCGTAGCGCAGGCTGGGCTCACCGAGCACCCGGATGCCCACGCTCAGGAAGGCGATGGTCGAGAGCACGAAGCCAAACCAGGTGAGCCCCAGTCCGTAGATGACCATGAGCCCGAGCAGGATGAAGACCCGGCGCCAGTCCCCCTCTTCCCGGCGCAGGGGCTCGCCCCCGGGGAAGAGCACCAGCAGCAGGGAGAGCAGCGCCCCGATCCCGGCCAGGGCATAGGGCAGGGTGCTGGCGGTGAAGGGTTCGTATTCGTCGCCGGGGTAGCCCGGTATCTCGGTGGCGTAGTAGCCATAGGCGAGGGAGAGCAGCAGAAACAGCAGACCCCCCAGTCGCTCCTTGGTAATGTTCATCTTTTGACTCCAACATGAGCGGCGGGCCTGCGCCCGCCTGCGATGGGACAGCGAGGGTTATTTGATGAAGCCGAGTTCGCGCATCAGGCCGCCGATCTGCTGCTCCTGGCCGTCGAGGAAGGCGGTGAACTCGGGACCCGACTTGTAGAGGTTGGTCCAGCTGTTGCGGGTGCGGACCACTTCCCACTCCGGCTTGTCGTACATCTGCTTGAGCAGGGCGGCAAACTCGGCGGATTTCTCCGGGCTGATGGTGGGGGAGGCGAAGTAACCGCGCCAGTTGGCGAAGACGGTGGGGTTGTTCTGCTCGCTGAAGGTGGGGATCTGCTCCGCCCCCGGCAGGCGTTTGTCGGAAGTGACCCCGAGGATCCGCATCTGGCCCGACTTGACCGCTTCCATCGCCTCGCCAAAGCCGGTGGAGATGGCCTGGGTCTCTCCGGCCAGCACGGCGGCCATGGCGCTGCCACCGGCATCGTAGGCGACGTAGCGCAGCTTGCTGGCGTCGGCCCCGGCGTTCTTGAAGGTCAGGGCGGCGACCAGGTGATCCAGGCTGCCACGGGCGGAACCCCCGGCGATCTTCACCTTGGCCGGGTTCTCCTCGTAGGCTGCCAGCAGCTGGGCCCAGTTCTGATAGGGGGAGTCCGCTTTCACCGCCAGTGCCTGGTAGTCGGCGATGATGGCGGCCACTGGCGTCAGGTCACGGAAGGACTGGGGCAGCTCCTTGGAGAGGGATTTGACGATGATGGGGGTGGAGTTGACCATCAGGGTCTTGTCGGACTGGGCCGAGGTCTCGATGAGGTGGGCGATGGCCTTGGCGCCGCCACCGGCGGACATGTTCTGGTAGGAGACGGTCTTGACCAGACCGGACTTGGCCAGCACTTCACCGGTGCCGCGGGCCGTGGTATCCCAGCCGCCGCCAGCGCCGCCCGGGATCAGGAAGTGGACTTCGTTGATCTGGGCGTGGGCGCCGACGCTCAGTGCGAGCAGGCTACCGATCAGGGTGCGTTTGAGGGTTCCTTGCAACATGGTGCTCTCCTTGTGATTGTTGCAAGAAGGTTAATTAATCATGTCTGATTGGAAAACAATCTGACCGTAATGGCTATTAAGGCTGTTGTGCCCATTGTGTTCATTCTGGTCACGGGCCACAGAAGGATGTGCACAGAGACGAGGCGCCATGGGCGCCTCGTCCGGCAAGGATCACTGGGTCGGTTTCGCCGCCGATGTGCTGACGTCCTCCTTCGCCTCCTGTTTCAGGGCATCGCTCGCCTGCTGGCGCAGGGCCACCTGCTCCATCACCAGCTTGTAGGCGATGTAGTACTTGTAGATGTTGCCCACATAGGTGACCGTCTCGGGGCCGATTTTCTCTGCCGCCACGTACTCGACATTGTGGAACCAGACGTTGGGATCCAGCCCCCGTTTTCTGGCCTCGGTGCGGAGCCGCGCCACCCGGGCGGGGCCGGCATTGTAGGAGGCGAACGAGAAGAGGGCCTTGTCGAGGGCGGTCATGGGCTCGTCCGCATAGTAGTGATCGATCATCCAGCGCATGTATTTGACGCCGCCGTGAATATTGGGCTCGAGCTTGCGGATGTCGCCGACCTTCAGCCCCTTGCCGGTGGCGGGCATGATCTGCATGATGCCGATGGCGCCCACATGGCTGCGGGCCTGGTGGTTGAGGGCTGACTCCTGGTAGCCCTGGGCCGCCATCAGCAGCCAGTCCATGTCATAGCGTTCGCCATATTCACGGAACAGCTCGACCACCTGCAGGAATTTCTTGCGCTCCGCCTCGGCGGCGGCGCTTTTGACGAACTTGTTCTGCTTGAGATAACGGGCCAGGATCTCGTCCCCCGTCGCCTTGCCGCGCAGCGCCTTTATCTGCTCGTTGAGCATGGCGAGCAACTGGGGGCTCTCCTTGCGCACCGCCCAGGCGATGACGCCCCCCTCCCGGAACACGGGGGTATCGTGAATGGTGATCCTGGGGAAAATCTTTTTCCAGAAGCGGGCCTTGTGCTCGTCCATGACGATGAAGGGGAGCAGGCCTGCGTTCACCATCTCCACCAGATCTTCATCTTCGAGCACCTCCGAGGCGGGCTGGAGGTCGATGAGGGGCTCTCCCGCCGACTTGCGGGCCTGGTTGTAGGCGAGCAGGCTCTCGTAGTAGCTGGAGGAGGGGCGCACGAAGACGCGCTGGCCCCCGAGATCGGTGGCGCTTTCCACCTTGGGGGAGAGGGGGCCGGAGACGAGCAGCTCCCGCACGTTTTCAAGCAGGGGATCGGTGAAGGCGATACCCTGTTGCCTGCGTTTGTCCGTGATGGTGAGGTTGGCGGCGGCGATGTCGCCTTTGCCTTCGATGAGGGAGGTCAGCAGGGCTTCCCGGGCCACGGGAATGAAGACGAAGTGCACCTTGAGGTGGCGTTTGATCGCCTTTTGCTTGCGCAACTGTTCGTTGAGGCGCTTTTCCACCTGCATGAAGGCATCGTAGGTGGCCCCCCGTTGCACGCCCTTGGTGATGAAAAATCCTGTCTTGTTGTAGGTGGTGAGCACCCTGATGGTGCGCTGCTCCAGCATGACGTCGAGATCTCCCAGCCTGGGTTTGGCAAACTCGTCGTTTTCAAAGCTCAGGGCGCTTTTCTCCGTCCCTGCTTCGGGGGCCACCTGCTTGCCGGATTCGGCCCCCCAGGTTGGCATCAGGGAGCAGAACCACCAGATCACAATCATCCATGCGCGTTTCATCACTTACACCTCGCTCGTTTTATTGAGTGTAAGTGGCGCCTTGTAGAGGATTTAGCTTATTGGGTTTGATAGACCCGTCCCCATAGCACGATTTCCACTATTCCATCCAGGAGTGCCCGCCCATGAAAAAAAGGAGCCTCGAGGCTCCCTTTTTTCATGGGCGGGCAGGTACTCGGCGGCTAGAACCAGAAGCCGATGATGAAGGAGCCCGCCAGGGTCAGCATGACGTTGGCCACCGCATAGGTGCCGGCGTAGCCGAGCGCCGGGATGGAGCTGTTGGCCGCTTCGTTCACCACGTCCATGGCCGGGGCGCAGGTACGTGCGCCCGTGATGGCGCCGAGCAGCAGGGCCGGGTTCATTTTCAGCACCCAGACACCGAACAGGTAGCCTACCAGCACCGGCAAGGTGGTCACCAGCATGCCGGAGAAGAGCACCACCATCCCCACTTCGCTCAGGTGATCGAGGATGCCGCCCCCCGCCTTGAGGCCGGTACTCACCATGAAGACGGCGAGCCCGAGATCCTTGGCAAGGCGCAGGGCGCCTGGTGGCACATAGCCCACCGTGGGGTGGTTGGCACGCAGGTAGCCCATCAGGATCCCCGCCAGCAGCAGACCGACGGCATTGCCGAGGCCGAACTCTATCTGGCCGAACACCAGGGAGACGGAGCCGATGAGCAGGCCCAGCACGAAGAAGGTGGCGAAGGCCACCAGATCCGTGGTCTGGCTGTGGATGCTGATGAAGCCTATCTTGTTGGCCAGCAGCTTGACCCGCTGCTTCTCGCCGCTGATCTGCAGCACGTCGCCCTTTTGCAGCATGATGTTGCGATCGAACGGCATCTCTATCTGAGAGCGGACCACCCGGTTGAGGAAGCATCCCTTCTCGGTGAGGTTGAGCTCCACCAGATGGCGACCCACCACGGCATCATTCTTCACCACGATCTCTTCGGTGACGATCTGCAGGTCAAGGAGGTTGCGATCGAACACCTCCTTGCCGTTGCGGTAGTTGACGTCGAGCTTCTCGTGGCTCTCGGGGTAGCCCACCAGGGCGATCTCGTCCCCTTCCTGAATGACGGCGTCACCATCGGGGCTGGCCAGAATGCCGTTGCGGCGAATGCGCTCCACATAGCAGCCTGTGTGGGGATAGATGCCGGTTTCGCGCAGGGTACGACCGCCGATCCAGGCGGCGAGCTCCGGGCCGACCCGATAGGCGCGGATGATGGGCAGATAGGTCTTGCGGCTCTCGCTGTCGGAGAGCCCCCGCTCGCGGGCGATCTTCTGGGCCTCGGTGTTGAGATCCAGCCTGGCCAGGGAAGGAAGGTAGCGCACCACCAGCATCAGGCCCACCAGGCCCACCAGGTAGGTCAGGGCGTAGCCTATCCCCATGTTGTCGAGCACCGACTGCATGTCTGTCTGGTGGGGCAGGTTGAGCAATCCGCTTCGCAGGGCGTCCTGGGCCCCCACCAGGGCCGGCGTGGAGGTGAGGGAACCTGCCAGAATGCCGGCGGCCATGCCGGGCCCCAGATTGAAGAACTTGGCGAGCCCCACGGTCAGCAGCAGGGCCGACAGCAGGATCACCAGGGTCAGGGTGATGTAGTGGATGCCGTCGCGAAGGAAGACGCTGAAAAAGTGCGGCCCCGCTTCAATCCCCACGCAGAAGATGAACAGCATGAAGCCGACGTTTTCAGTGGAGGTGGAAAACTGGAATCCCATCTGGCCAAACAGCAGGGCGGTGAAGAGCACGCCTATGGTGTTGCCTATCTGGAAGTTGCCGATGCGTACCTTGCCCAGCAGCAGCCCGAAGGCCAGTACCACGAACAGCAGCAGGGAGTCGCTTTGATGTAGCAGTGTCACGAAATCTATGGTCATGCCCGGAAAAACCGAGGAAAAAAGTGGGGCCGATATTGTGCCGGATCCTGTATCAAGAAAGAAGCGCCAAAGCGGATTAACAGCCAGTTAAGTGCTGGTCTCTTCGGTGAAGATAGGGATGCGAGGGGGGGCTGGGGAAAACACCTCTATTTTACGCTGCAAGGCCCGCTGTCAATGAGTGAAATATGCTGTCGAGCCGGGAGGGGATGACGCTCCTGTGGACAATTTATTACCTGCTGCATGGGGAGCAAACGGGCACGTTTTTCAGCATTTTCCACTGAGGAAATTGAAGGGTTACAAAAGAGACTCATGACTCATCCGGCGAGGGCTGACCCGCAGGATGCGGCATAGCGAAAAAAAATCACCCACAGGCAGCACCGCGAGTCGATTCATCCCATTTAGGGGGGAAGGGAAAAACAGCAGAAAATGGGGAAGAGCGGGGGCAGCCATCGCAAACCGGGGACAATGGCTGCCAGCCCAGATGAACCGTGGCTTTGGTCAAGTTACCCACAGAAACTGTGGATAACCCTGTTCATGAAACTTGGCGATCAGGCTGAAAGCCGCGCCAATACTGGGCTGCAAGGACTGTTCAAAAAATACCTGCAATAAATTGTTTCTATAAAAATCAAATAGTTATGCGCAGCAGAACAAAACGCTGCTGGTCAGTATCGGGAGATCAAAAGGGAGTCAGGCCGCAGAGGAGGGCTTGTGCATTAAAATTGGAAGAGGAAAGCACTAAAGTGGATAACTTGCACCGAGATGGTGAGGAATTGGCTCCCCCGACTGGACTTGAACCAGTGACATACGGATTAACAGTCCGCCGTTCTACCGACTGAACTACGGGGGAACATCAGGCAAGGAGGTGCATCATACAGAGGTCGTATTTCGGGGTCAATAGCCATCAGGGAGGGTGAGCGGATACCCAGCTCCTTCAACTCGGGGTACACTGCACCCTTGCCGTTTTTTGCCGGGAGTCGTCATGAGCAAGTTATTCCAGTTGGCCAGCCAGTTTCAACCCGCCGGGGATCAGCCGAGGGCCATCGCCCAGCTGCTCGATGGCATCGAGTCGGGACTGGCCCACCAGACCCTGCTCGGGGTGACCGGTTCGGGCAAGACCTTTACCATGGCCAACGTCATCGCGACTCTTAATCGTCCCACCATGATCCTGGCGCCCAACAAGACCCTGGCGGCCCAGCTCTATGGGGAGATGAAGGAGTTCTTCCCCGACAACGCGGTGGAGTATTTCGTCTCTTATTACGATTACTACCAGCCCGAAGCCTATGTGCCGACCACGGACACCTTCATCGAGAAGGATGCCTCCATCAACGATCACATTGAGCAGATGCGGCTGTCAGCCACCAAGGCGCTGCTGGAGCGGCGCGACGTGGTGATCGTCGCCTCGGTGTCGGCCATCTATGGTCTGGGGGATCCCCAGGCCTACCTCAGCATGATGCTGCACCTCAAAGTGGGGGACGTGATCAATCAGCGGGATATCCTGCGCCGCCTCGCCGAACTGCAGTACACCCGCAACGACATGGCCTTCCAGCGCGGCACCTTCCGGGTGCGGGGGGAGGTGATCGACATCTACCCCGCCGAATCGGACAAGCTGGCCCTGCGGGTGGAGCTGTTTGATGAAGAGGTAGAACGCCTCTCTCTGTTCGATCCCCTGACCGGCGCCATCGAGCAGACGGTGGTGCGCTACACCATCTACCCCAAGACCCACTACGCCACCCCGCGGGAGACCATCCTGGGTGCCATCGAGCACATCAAGGAGGAGCTCAAGGGGCGGCGTGAGCAGTTGATGAGCCTCAACAAGCTGGTGGAGGAGCAGCGCATCAGCCAGCGCACCCAGTTCGACATGGAGATGATGCAGGAGCTGGGTTACTGCTCCGGTATCGAGAACTACAGCCGCTACCTCTCCGGTCGCGCGCCGGGTGAGCCGCCGCCCACCCTGTTTGACTACCTGCCGGGGGACGGCCTGCTCATCATCGACGAATCCCACGTCACGGTGCCGCAGATCGGCGCCATGTTCAAAGGGGACAGATCCCGCAAGGAGACCCTGGTGGAGTACGGCTTCCGGCTTCCCTCGGCGCTGGACAACCGGCCCCTCAAGTTCGACGAGTTCGAGGCGCTGATGCCCCAGACGGTGTTCGTCTCGGCGACCCCGGGCCCCTACGAGCTGGAGAAGTCCGGCGGTGACGTGGTGCAGCAGGTGGTGCGTCCCACCGGCCTGCTCGATCCCGAGGTGGAAGTGCGACCGGTCACCACCCAGGTGGACGATCTGCTCTCCGAGATCCGCAAGCGGGTCGCCGTGGAGGAGCGGGTGCTGGTCACGACACTGACCAAGCGGATGGCGGAGGACTTGACCGAATACCTGGCGGATCACGAGGTACGGGTGCGCTATCTGCACTCGGACATTGATACCGTGGAGCGGGTGGAGATCATCCGCGACCTGCGCCTTGGCAAGTTCGATGTGCTGGTGGGCATCAACCTGCTGCGCGAAGGCCTCGACATGCCGGAAGTCTCCCTGGTGGCCATTCTGGATGCGGATAAAGAGGGCTTCCTGCGATCCACCCGCTCCCTCATTCAGACCATCGGCCGGGCGGCACGCAACCTCAACGGCAAGGTGATCCTCTACGGCGATACCATCACCAACTCCATGAAGGTCGCGATTGAAGAGACCGAGCGGCGCCGCGCCCTGCAACACGCCCACAACCTGGAACACGGCATCGTGCCGAAGGGGCTCAACAAGGCCATCGGCGATGTGATGGACATGGGGGGCAGCCGCACGGCGGGCAAGGCCGGCAAGGGGAGTCGCAAGGCTGCCGAACCGCAAGGGGAGTACCATGCCCGCTCTGCCAGCGAGATCAGCAAGGAGATCAAGCGGATGGAAGAGCAGATGTTCCAGCATGCGCGGGATCTGGAGTTCGAACAGGCGGCGGCGCTGCGGGATCAGATCCAGCGGCTGCGCGGCGAGCTGATCGAGTCATGAGCGCCAGACGCTGGCTCATCTGGCGGCGTTTGCGCCGCCTCTATCAGGGCTTTCGCCACCCAGGCACACCCTGGTGGGCGAAGGGGCTGGTGATCCTTATCCTGCTCTATGGCATCAGCCCGGTGGACGTTGTCCCCGATGTGGTGCCTCTCCTTGGCTGGCTCGACGACGCGACCCTGTTGCTGCTCCTCTTGTGGGGCTGGGAGAAATGCCTGCCCGGCGAGGTGCTGGCCGCTCTGGACAAGGCCGAGTGAGCCGAAGCCTACGTTCAGGGAAAGGGGAAAAGAAGGGGGGATTGAATGACTCCCTTCATGGGGTTCGAAAAAGGGGACCATGGGGAGATTGTGAGCCAGGTCTCATTGGCGTAGACTCCACGCCGTTCACTTCATGGGTACCAAAAAATGGATCTGATCCTCTTTGCCATCGACTTTATTCTGCACGTTGACGTGCATCTGAAAGAGCTGTTCGAGAATTATGGCGTCTGGGTATACGCCATCCTGTTTCTCATCATCTTCTGTGAAACCGGGCTGGTGGTGACTCCCTTCCTGCCGGGGGACTCCCTGCTTTTTGCTGCAGGTGCCCTCACAGTGGGCAGCGTGCTGGACGTGCACACCCTGGCCGCCGTGCTGATCATCGCCGCGGTGCTCGGCAACGTGGTGAACTACACCATAGGCCACTTCTTCGGTGAGCAGCTGTTTCGCAACCCCGATTCCAAAATCTTTCGTCGGGACTATCTGGTCAAGACCCATGCTTTTTATGCCAAGCATGGCGGCAAGACCATCATCATCACCCGTTTCCTGCCCATAGTGCGGACCTTCGCCCCCTTCGTGGCGGGCATGGGGGCTATGACCTATCCCCGCTTCCTGGCGTTCAACCTGGTGGGGGGGCTCTTGTGGGTGCTCTCCTTCGTCTATGCCGGCCACTTCTTTGGCAATCTGCCGGTAGTGCGCCACAACTTTACCCTGCTCATCTTCGGCATCATCGCGGTCTCCTTGTTGCCCATGGTGATCGGCATGGTGAAGGCCAGGAGAAGTGCCAGCAAGGCTACCTCCGAAGGCGCGTGACATCGCCGTGCACGACATGAAAGAAGGGAGCCTATGGCTCCCTTCTTGTTGGTTGGCTGAGTGGCAGGTCGCCGCTGCGCCCTTTGACCCGCTTGTGGCCTGTTACGATGATGCACACCTGCAGGCAGCCACTTCATTGGCAGAACAGGGAGAAGGGGAGCCGGCCCCCTGGGCATGGGGCCGTGAGGCGATAAGAGGAGATAAAAAGGGAGCCACGGGCTCCCTTCTTAGGGTCGAGTGAACGACTAGTTGCAGCAGCGCCCTTTTATCAGGTTGCCAGCAGCCACGATGACGAACACCAGCAGGTAGGCGGCAAAGATGACCACGAGCCACTGCGGCATGGAGAAACCGAGGAACTGCCAGCTGATCTCGCTGCAGTCGCCGTCCGGGTAGAACATCCAGGGAACCCATTTATCCAGTGGTGCCCAGGCAGGGAAGTCAACAAACCCTTCGCATACGTTGAAGGGGGAGGGGTTCATCTGGTAATCCACGTGCTTGAGCGCCAGTTTCAGGCCCCAGAAGGCGCTGTAACCCCACAGGAGCATGGCACTCCAGCGCAGGTACCAGCGCTCTGGCGCGACCATGCCGAGGAGCCCGGCGGTGAGCACGCCGAGGAGGGCGATACGTTCATAGATGCACATCACGCAAGGGTGCAAACCCAGCACGTGCTGGAAGAAGAGGGCGCAGAGTTCCAGCGCGAAAGCGGAGGCTGCCAGCAATCCCCAGGCCAGGCGATGACTGGCAATGCGGCGAAGATACTCGATCATCTGATTGATCTCTCAGAGAAAAATAGTGGCTGAATTAGAGCAGAGCCCCATCTGAAAAGAAAGGGGCCGAACAGCCCCTTTCATGATCAGTGTGTGGACGGGGTGGGCAGTGGCAGTGCCCCATGATCCAGCAACCACCCTGCCTGATAGAACCATTCGGTTACAGGACCGAGGAGCAGTTCCACGGAGAAAAATCCGACAAGCCCCAGCACCAGGGTATAGGGCAGCGCCATCCAGACCATGCGGCCATAAGAGAGGCGCAGCAGGGGAGCGAGGGCTGAGGTGAGCATGAACAGGAATGCGGCCTGGCCATTGGGGGTGGCGACCGATGGCAGGTTGGTGCCGGTATTGATGGCCACGGCCAGCAGATCAAAATGCTCCCGGCTGATGGCGCCGTTGATCAGGGCGGTCTTCACCTCGTTGATGTAGACGGTGCCGACGAAGACGTTGTCACTGACCATGGAGAGCAGACCGTTTGCCAGGTAGAAGAGGGCAAGCTGATCCTCCGGCTTGGCCGCCAGTACCCACTGGATCACCGGCTTGAACAGCTGTTGATCGATGATGACCGCCACCACGCTGAAAAAGACGGTGAGCAGGGCGGTGAATGGCAAAGCCTCCTGGAATGCCTTGCCAAGCGCGTGTTCTTCAGTCACGCCGGTGAACGCCGTCGCGAGCACGATGACCGTCAGGCCGATCAGCCCAACAGCAGCCAGATGGAGGGCAAGACCCGTGATAAGCCAGGTGGCAATCAGCGCCTGGACGATCAGCTTGGCCTTGTCCTGCGGGGTACGTTGTGCGTCTTCGTCGCGCTCGTAGGATTCCATGATGTGACGCACGGGCTCGGGCAAGCGGGCGCCATAACCGAACCAGCGGAATTTTTCGACCAGGATGCAGGTCAGCAGGCCGCAAATGAAGACCGGAATGGTGACTGGCGCCATGCGAATGGCAAATTCACCGAAGTGCCACCCCGCCTGTTCACCGATGATGAGGTTCTGGGGTTCGCCGACCAGGGTGCAGACGCCCCCCAGGGCGGTACCGATGGCGGCGTGCATCATCAGGCTGCGCAGGAAGGCACGAAATTCGTTCAGATGCTGGCGGGAGAGCTCGTCAATCTCTTCGTCATCATGATGCAGATTGCCGGACTCATCCCGGGAGGCCACCTTGTGGTAGATGGCGTAGAAGCCGGTTGCGACGCTGATGACCACGGCGATCACGGTCAGGGCATCAAGGAACGCGGAGAGGAATGCAGACACCAGGCAGAAGGCGAGAGAAAGCAACGTTTTGGAGTGGATGCGCACCAGCATCTTGGTAAAGACGTAGAGCAGCAACTGCTTCATGAAGTAGATGCCGGCCACCATGAAGACCAGCAGCAGAAGCACTTCGATATTGGCCACCAGCTCATGTTTTATCTGGTTGGCGGAGGTCATGCCGATGAGCACGGCTTCGATGGCCAGGAGTCCGCCCGGTTGCAGCGGATAGCACTTGAGGGCCATGGCCAGGGTGAAAATAAACTCGACAACCAGCAGCCAGCCGGCCAAGAAGGGATCAACGTAGAAAATGATCGGGTTGATCAGCAGGAATAGAACGATGGCAATTTTGTACCATCGCGGAGCATTGCCCAAAAAGTTCTTTGTAAACGCGCGCCCTAGGCTGATTGGCATAATGATGGTTCTCTGTTCTGTTGTTGATATCTGCGTCTATGCAGTCGAGCCCGACCCGAGCCGAACATCCGGATATTCACCTGTATCAGATTGATTGCACATGATTTTAATCAAGGGAGCGATAACTATAAATAAGGTCGCTGAACTTGCCCAGCGAGCAAACGCTTATATTCCCATCATTTGGTGTTGGTTGACTCCTCACTTGTCGTCGCATACATATTTTTAACAAAAAGATCGGGGTAATGTGAGCAGAGGACCGACCTTCTGCTTGCCAGCATGACCGGCTTTGCTATTATTCGGGGGCCTTTTTACGCACTACAACAGAGTCATTACATGGTCATTAAAGCGCAAAGCCCTGCCGGGTTTGCCGAGGAATACATCATCGAGTCCATCTGGAACAATCGCTTTCCTCCTGGATCCATTCTGCCGGCGGAGCGCGAGCTGTCCGAATTGATCGGCGTGACTCGCACTACCTTGCGTGAAGTGTTGCAGCGCCTTGCCCGTGATGGCTGGCTCACCATCCAGCATGGCAAACCGACCAAGGTCAACAATTTCTGGGAAACCTCCGGTCTCAACATCCTGGAGACCCTGGCGCGTCTCGATCAGGACAAGGTGCCTGATCTGGTGGCACAACTGCTCTCCGCCCGGACCAACATCTGCACCATCTTCATCCGTGGCGCCATTCGCAACAACCCGGAACAGGCCGCCGAGATCTTGCGTGGTGCCGATGATGTGGAGAACACGGCCGAGGCCTATGCGGACTTCGACTACCGTTTGCATCACCAGCTTTCGTTTGCCTCTGGCAACCCCATCTATGCCTTGATCCTCAACGGTTTCAAGGGCTTGTACAGCCGGGTTGGCCGCTACTACTTCTCGGACAAGCAGGCGCGGGAAACCGCAGATGCCTACTACAAGACGCTGCGCAAGCTGGCCGAAACCAAGGATCACGAAGCCGTGTTCATGACGGTACGCCAGTACGGTATCGAGTCTGGCAAGCTTTGGACCCGTCTGCGTCAGGACATGCCAAGCAACCTGTGTGACAATTGATTGCCCTGATCCAAGAAAAACGCGCCTGATGGCGCGTTTTTTTATGCCCGGCACTGACGTCAGGTCATGCTCTTGCGGTCCGGACAACGGCCGATGATATCTGCGGATAGCTCGCCATTGTCCTGCTCCAGCACCACATCGAAGCCCCACAGCTGATGAAGATGCTTTAGCACCTCGTGGCGTGACTCGCCAAGGGGGATGCGGTTGTGGGGAACATAGCGCAGGGTCAGGGAGCGATCGCCTTTCACTGCCACGTTGTAGACCTGAATGTTGGGCTCCAGGTTGCTCAGGTTGTATTGAGCGGACAGGGTGCTACGCACCAGCCGGTAGCCCTCTTCATTGTGAATGGCGGACACCTTGAGGTAGTTCTTCAGATCGTCGTCATCGATGGCAAAGAGCTTCATGTCTCGCATCACCTTGGGACTGAGGAACTGGCTGATGAAGCTTTCGTCCTTGAAGTTCTGCATGGCGAAATGCAATGTCTCGACCCAGTTGGTGCCAGCGTAATCGGGGAACCAGTATCTGTCCTCCTCGGTCGGGTGTTCGCAGATGCGACGCAGGTCCGTGAACATGGCAAAGCCAAGGGCGTAGGGGTTGATCCCCGAGTAATACCGGCTGTTGTAGGGGGGCTGATAGACCACGTTGGTGTGGCTGTGCAGCACCTCCAGCATGAAGCGATCGCTGATTTTTCCCTCGTCATAGAGGTGGTTGAGAATGGTGTAGTGCCAGAAGGTGGCCCAGCCCTCGTTCATCACCTGCGTCTGCTTCTGCGGGTAGAAGTACTGACTGATCTTGCGCACGATACGTACCACCTCGCGCTGCCAGGGCTCGAGCAGGGGGGCATTCTTTTCGATGAAATAGAGGATGTTCTCCTGAGGCTCGGCAGGATAGCGCCTGTCTTCCACCCCGGCAATCTTGTGCTGCTTGGGCAGGGTACGCCACAGCTCATTGACCTGGGTTTGCAGATAATCTTCCCGCGCCTTCTGGCGTCGCTTCTCCTCGGCCAGAGAAATCTTCTGGGGCCGCTTGTAACGATCCACCCCGAAGTTCATCAGGGCATGGCAGGAGTCGAGCAGTTTCTCCACCGCATCGATGCCGTGTTTTTCCTCGCACTCGGTGATGTAGTTCTTGGCAAACAACAGGTAGTCGATGATGGAGGAGGCATCGGTCCAGGCCTTGAACAGATAGTTGTTCTTGAAGAAGGAGTTGTGACCATAGCAGGCGTGGGCCATGACCAGCGCCTGCATCGGCATGGTGTTCTCTTCCATCAGATAGGCGATGCAGGGGTCCGAGTTGATGACGATCTCGTAGGCCAGTCCCATCTGGCCGCGCTTGTAGTTGCGTTCGGTGTGGATAAAGCGCTTGCCGAATGACCAGTGTTGATAACCGATGGGCATGCCCACGCTGGAGTAGGCATCCATCATCTGCTCTGCAGTGATCACCTCGATCTGGTTGGGATAGGTGTCGAGCCGATAGAATTTGGCGACCCGGGCTATCTCCTGGTGATAAAGCTCCAGCAGATCGAAGTTCCAGTCAGGACCATCGTCCAGTGGCGCTATCTTTCTTGCGGTTTCTACCATATGTGATCCCTCAAGCCGCTTGCTTCTTGAACAATTCCCGGAACACCGGATAAATGTCCTCGACCTTGCGAATGTGCTCCATGGCGAAGTGGGCGTATTGCTCTGCCACCGCCTCATATTCGTGCCACAGGGTCTGGTGGGCGCGGGTAGTGATCTCGATGTAGGAGTAGTAACGCACCCGCGGCATGATGTCGCGCATCAGGATCTCCCTGCACTGGGGTGAGTCATCGGCCCAGTTGTCACCATCAGAGGCCTGCGCCGCATAGATGTTCCACTGGTTGGCGGGATAACGTTCGTTGATGATGTCGTTCATCATCTTGAGCGCACTGGAGACGATGGTGCCGCCGGTCTCCTGGGAGTAGAAGAACTCGTGCTCGTCCACCTCTTTGGCCTGGGTGTGGTGGCGAATGTAGACCACCTCGACATTCTTGTAAGTCCGGCTCAGGAATAGATAAAGCAGGATATAGAAACGCTTGGCCATCTCTTTGGTGGCCTGATCCATGGAGCCGGAAACGTCCATCAGGCAGAACATGACCGCCTGGCTCGAGGGGACGGGCCGTTTGACAAAGTTGTTGAATTTGAGGTCGAAGGTGTCGATAAAGGGGACTGCATCGATCCTCCGCTTCAGCTCCCTGATCTCTTTTTCAAGTTGCGCCATTTCGGCGAAATGGTCGTTGGGCTCGCAGGCCAGCCGAGCCAGGCGCTCCTCCAGTTCACGCAACTGACGCTTCTTGCCTGCCTGCAGCGCTATGCGCCGCGCCAGCGAATTTTGCAGGGAGCGCACCACGTTGATGTTGGCAGGCACCCCGTTGGAGGTGTAGCCGGCCCGGTAGGTCTTCATCTCCATCAGCTGGTTGAGCTGGGTCTTTTGCAGCCGCGGCAGCTCCAGATCCTCGAACAGCAAGTCCAGGTACTCGTCCTTGGAGATCTGGAAGACGAAATCATCGACGCCCTCTCCTTGATCCGAGGCCTGGCCCTCGCCACTCCCCTGGCCGCCGCCACCCCCTTTGGGCCGGTCAATCTTGTCACCAGATACGAACTGGTCGTTGCCCGGATGCACCATCTCCCGTTTGCCGCCATGACCCTGATGAAAATGGGGTTCCCCGATGTCCTTGGTCGGGATGCTGATGCTCTCACCCTTGTCCACGTCCTGAATGCTGCGCTTGGAGACAGCATCCGAGACCGCTTGTTTTATCTGCTTCTTGTAGCGGCGGATGAAGCGCTGCCGATTGACAGCGCTTTTGTTTTTGCCGTTGAGCCTGCGGTCGATAAAATGCGCCATAACTCCCCCTTGAACACGGCAGGGTCAGGATGACTTGCGTACCCTGAGATACCATTCGGAGAGCAGTCGCACCTGTTTGCGGGTGTAGCCTTTCTCCATCATCCGTTCGACAAAGTTATCGTGCTTCTTCTGCTCCTCGGCCGAGGTTTTGCTGTTGAAGGAGATAACCGGCAGCAGCTCTTCCGTGTTGGAGAACATCTTCTTCTCGATCACGGTGCGCAGCTTCTCGTAACTGGTCCAGTTGGGGTTACGGCCTGCATTGTTGGCCCGGGCCCGCAGCACGAAGTTGACGATTTCGTTGCGGAAATCTTTCGGGTTGCTGATCCCGGCAGGTTTTTCAATTTTCTCCAGCTCGCTGTTGAGAGACGCTCTGTCAAACAGCTGGCCGGTTTCGGGGTCACGATACTCCTGATCCTGGATCCAGAAGTCGGCGTAGGTGACGTAGCGATCGAAGATGTTCTGACCGTACTCTGAATACGACTCGAGGTAGGCGGTCTGGATCTCCTTGCCGATGAACTCGACGTAGCGCGGAGTCAGGTAACCCTTGATGAACTCCAGATAGCGATCGTGCAGCTCTTGCGGGAACTGCTCGCGCTCTATCTGTTGCTCCAGCACATAGAAGAGGTGCACCGGGTTGGCTGCCACTTCCGCGTGGTCGAAGTTGAAGACGCGGGAGAGGATCTTGAACGCGAAGCGGGTGGAGAGGCCGTTCATGCCCTCGTCGACACCGGCATAGTCGCGATACTCCTGGTAGCTCTTCGCCTTGGGATCCGTGTCCTTGAGGCTCTCGCCGTCATAGACTCGCATCTTGGAGTAGAGGCTGGAGTTTTCCGGCTCTTTGAGTCGCGACAGCACCGAGAACTGACCCAGCAGCTCCAGAGTACCCGGTGCGCATTTGGCCTCGGTCAGCTCGCTGTTGAACAGCAGTTTTTCATAGATCTTCACCTCTTCCGAGACGCGCAGGCAGTAGGGCACCTTGACGATGTAAACCCGGTCTAGGAAGGCTTCGTTGTTCTTGTTGTTGCGGAACTGCTGCCACTCGGATTCGTTGGAGTGGGCCAGCAGGATGCCGTCGAAGGGGAGAGCGGAGAGCCCCTCGGTACCGTTGTAGTTCCCCTCTTGCGTCGCCGTCAGCAGCGGGTGCAGCACCTTGATGGGGGCCTTGAACATCTCGACGAACTCCATCATCCCCTGGTTTGCCTTGCATAGCGCACCGGAGTAGGAGTAAGCATCGGCATCATCCTGGGCGAAGTGTTCCAGCATGCGGATATCGACCTTGCCGACCAGGGAGGAGATGTCCTGGTTGTTGTCGTCCCCCGGTTCGGTCTTGGCGATGGCGATCTGATCGAGGATGGAGGGGTTCACCTTCTCCACCTTGAACTTGGTGATGTCGCCACCAAACTCGTGAAGGCGCTTGGCGACCCAGGGAGACATGATGGGGCGCAGATAACGGCGAGGGATGCCGTACTCCTTCTCGAGGATTTCGCCATCTTCGTCGATGTCAAACAGGCAGAAGGGGTGATCGTTCACCGGTGAGCCCTTGATGCGATAGATGGGCACTTTTTGCATCAGGGATTTGAGTTTCTCTGCCAGCGAGGATTTACCGCCGCCAACCGGTCCGAGCAGATAGAGGATCTGTTTCTTCTCTTCCAGGCCCTGAGCGGAATGTTTGAGGTAGGAGACAATCTGTTCGATGGCTTCTTCCATGCCATAGAAGTCTTTGAAAGCGGGATAACGCGCGACGACGCGGTTGGAAAAGAGACGGCTGAGACGTGGATTGGTCGAGGTGTCGATCATTTCCGGCTCGCCGATGGCGGTCAGCAGACGTTCGGCGGCAGAGGCGTAGCAGGATTTGTCCTGTTTGCACATATCCAGAAACTCCTGGATGCTGTACTCCTCCTCTCTGGCCTTCTCATACCGCTGTTGATAGTGCTCGAAGATGCCCATAACTTAGCCCTCGTTATAGTCGCTTGCCCTGAAAAAGAGTGGATCACTACTTTTGTTCTGTTTACCTCTTAAGCCTAGTCAACAGCCCCCAGTAATCCATCGCCATCATTGGTTTAAGTTTGTGCGGGAGCTTCCCGATCCTCATGCGGGAAGAAGCAGTAAGTGACATACCTATGTTACTGACTGTTAAATTATTTTTGCCACGACAGTGATGCAAATGTCAAAGACATAAAAAATAAATCTTTGTGTGCCAGAGGGAGAAAATGGTGACGCTCTGTTTTGTCAGGGGGCGGTGCCAGCAAGGGCAAGGGCGGCAGGGAATAGAGGGTGAAAAGGCATGTCGCTTACGTCAACGTAATGCTATTTGTTTGGTGTTTTTGCTCTAATTTTTACATTGACGCTACATTCTAGCTGCTCTAGATTGGCCCTGTGTCGAGCAGTCATCGCTTTAGCAAGAGAGTGGGTGATTGTGCAGATACTAAGCTCTGTTTAAGCACGTTTCCGTTGGCTTGACCCTCGCATCCGCGAGGGTCTTATTTTTTCAGCGCCTGAACGGCGCCAAATCTGCAAGCTCAGGATTCGGCGGGATAGAGGGCTGACACCGCCGCCAGCACCTCGGCGAAGGGATGGTTCGCCAACTGGCCAAAACCGGCCAGATCCCTGGCCTTGAGACGGGTGGTCAGCGGGGTGGCGATGCCACACAGGAAACGGGTCAGGATCCTGGGATGGCGCTGATGGCAGAGGGCGATCAGCGGGTCGCACCAGGCGCGCAAACCGTGCTCGTTGGGCAAGCCCGGTGATGGCAACGGCGGCAACACGGCGATCTCTCCCCGGCAGACGGAACAGTGCCCGCACCGCTCGGGGGCCGCGTCGTCGGCAAAATAGCGGGCAAGCTCATGGCTGAGGCAGGTGGTCGAGGTGAAAAAGGCCAGCAGCGCCTGAAGGCGGGCCAGCTCGCTCTGCTCTTTCTTTTCAAACAATCCATGCAGCTCTTCGGCCAGGGTCGCGGTATCGATTTGCTGGCTCAGCACCCGATAGACCTCGGTCATCTGCTTGCTTTCAAGCTCGATCCAACCCTGCTGCTGCAGGTAGTCCAGCGCCGTCGCGGCGCGCTGGCGTTCCCCCTGGTATCCCTGCCACAGCGCTTCGAAGTCCATGGTGCACCAGGTACGCGCCTGGGGTGCGCAGGCAAAGACCTGCTCCAGGAACAGGCGGCGTTCGGAATTGAAACGAGCGAGGATCGCCTGTTTTTCCAGTACGAACCTGAAACGGTACTCGGCAAAGTAGCTGTAGGCCGGTGCAATGACCCCTGCCATCTCCAGATAGACCAGCAGGGTCTTGAGGGGCAGTTGGCGAATGTTGGTCTCGTTGGAGAGGCGCAGCAGGCTGAATTCCCACTCGGCGCCGCTCTGGCGCACGATATCGAGCAAGTACGCGATGGCGTCCCTGTCCGGCGTATCCCCATAGACGAAGTTTTCCAGTACCGGCAACTGGGCGCGGCTCGCCAGCACGGTGCAGCGGGAGGGAAGCCCGTCACGTCCGGCGCGGCCTATCTCCTGGCTGTAGTTCTCGATGGACTTGGGGAGGTCGTAGTGAATGACCCGGCGAATGTCGGCCTTGTCGATGCCCATGCCAAAGGCGATGGTGGCCACGATGCAGTCGAGTCTGCCAGCCATGAAGTCGCGCTGGATCTGGCTGCGCAGGGCGGGATCGAGCCCCGCATGGTAGGCGCATGCCCGGATGCCGCTGGCCTGTAACTGCGCGGCGCACTGCTCTGCGCTGTGTTGCAGAGTCACGTAGACGATGGTGGGGGCGGCCGGATCCCGGTGCAGCTCCTCGCGCAGCCAGGTATCGCGGGCAGTGCCTGCCAGCGGGAGGACGGCCAGATCCAGATTGGGTCTGTAGAAACCGGTGACTACCAGATCGTCCCGGTCGATGGCAAATTTTGCCTGCATGTCCGCCATGACGGCCGGGGTGGCGGTGGCGGTCAGCAACAGCACCTGGGGAATGGCCAGTTCACGGCGATGATCCGGCAGCTTGAGGTAGTCGGGGCGAAAGTTGTGGCCCCACTCCGAGATGCAGTGGGCCTCGTCCACCACCAGCAGTGACAGGGGGATGTGGGCGATGAAGCGGCGAAAGCGCTCATTTTTGAGGCGCTCCACCGAAATCATCAGGATCTTGAGCTGGCCATCGCTGGCCTGCTGCATCACGCGCCGGCTTTCCTCCGCTGTCTGGCTGGAGTCCAGAGTGGCGGCGGCGATCCCCTTGCTGCGCAAAAAGGCGAGCTGATCGTGCATCAGGGCCAGCAGGGGAGAGATGACCAGGGTCAGGTGGGGCAGTGCGAGGGCGGGCAATTGATAACAGAGGGATTTCCCCGCGCCAGTCGGGAAGATGGCTGCGGCGCTCTTGCCGGCCAGCAGACGACTGATCACCGCTTCCTGCCCGGGCCGCAAGCGATCAAAGCCGAAGTGTCGGGTCAATAAAGAGGTGATCATGGCAAGGCTCCCTGAAAAAGGGCGTCATCATATCACTTCTGGCCCAGTGGTGGCCGATGATCGGACTGGTTTGATGACATTTTGACCGCGGTTGATATTGTGTTATCACATTGTTGTAGATTTTTTGTGAGGTAACCCTGATATTTTTCAGTGATTATGTGGAAAAAAACCATGGCAGATGGGATATTCCTGTCCGCAACCCCACGCGAACGGGACAGATCCACCAGAAGAGCTGCCCACGGCGTCACCGTCAACGGACCGGTGCCAATGCGCGGGGCTGGTTGCCAACAGGACTAATGATTCACGCACCATGAGTGCACAGGGACTACTTGATGACACAACAACACCCCCTCATTCGACTGGTCAACAGCACCAGTCTGGTTAGCCAGATCCTGGTCGGTCTGGTATTCGGTATCCTTCTTGCGATGTTCATGCCCGAGTGGGCCAAGGCGGCGGGTCTGCTCGGCAGCCTGTTCGTCGGCGCCCTGAAGGCCGTGGCGCCGCTGCTGGTCTTCGTGCTGGTGATGTCGGCGATCATCGGCCACAAGCAGGGCCAGAAGACCAACATGAAACCGATCCTGCTGCTCTATGTGCTGGGTACCTTCCTGGCGGCTGCCGTGGCAGTGGTGGCGAGCTTCCTCTTCCCCTCCAACCTGCATCTGGTGGCAGGCGCTACCGAGATCACGCCGCCGGGGGGCATCACGGAAGTGCTGCAGACCCTGCTGTTCAACGTGGTGACCAACCCGGTGAAAGCACTGCTGGAAGCCAACTATATCGGCATCCTGGCCTGGGCCATCGGCCTTGGTATCGCCATGCGTCACGCCAATGAGAGCACCAAATCACTGATTTCCGATGTGTCTCACGGAGTTTCCGCCATCGTCAAGGCCGTGATCCGTTGCGCTCCGCTCGGCATCCTGGGTCTGGTTGCCTCCACCCTGGCTGAAACCGGCTTCGATGCGCTGTTTGGCTATGCCCAGCTGCTGGTGGTACTGATCGGCTGCATGCTGTTCATCGCCTTCGTGGTCAATCCGCTCATCGTCTTCTGGAAGATCAAGCGCAACCCCTATCCCCTGGTGCTGACCTGCCTGAAAGAGAGCGGTGTGACCGCCTTCTTCACCCGCAGCTCCGCCGCCAACATTCCGGTCAACATGGCCCTGGCCGAGAGGCTGCGCCTGCCGGAAGACACCTATGCGGTCTCCATCCCGCTGGGGGCCACCATCAACATGGCCGGCGCCGCCATCACCATTACCGTGCTCTCCATGGCGGCGGTGCATACCCTGGGGATGGAAGTGGACATGGCGACCGCCATTCTGCTCTCCGTCGTCGCCACCATCAGTGCCTGTGGCGCTTCCGGTGTGGCGGGCGGCTCCCTGCTGCTGATCCCGCTGGCGTGCAGCCTGTTCGGTATCAGCAACGACATCGCCATGCAGGTGGTGGCCGTTGGCTTCATCATCGGGGTGTTGCAGGATTCCGCCGAAACGGCCCTCAACAGCTCCACCGACGTGCTGTTCACTGCGGCGGCCTGCATGGCCGAGGATGAGAGCCTGCTGGATGCCGCCCCGGTCCCCAGCCGCGAAGCCTGATCCCCTCAGACGTTCCGCTCTGCACAGGCGCCCTCTTCGGAGGGCGCTTTTTATTTGCGCGCGCGTCAGGCGCCCTGCACCTTCTCGCCGTGTCATGGCATTGACAGTGCTCGGATCCCCCTGTGTGATTTCCCGGGAGGGGCCCGTTGGCCGCCTTCGTGTTCTCGCCACCGCCAACACGCCATTCCCTGTACCAACGTGCCCGGCGCTGCATTCGGCCGGGCATATCGGGCTGTTTGTGCTGTCAGCATGGCGGCTTGTGGCATCCCCTCTGGTGATCGAAGGGGTCATCTGTTCTTCGGTCGCTCTGCACGAGAAGCCCGGTCAAGGCCCTCTCGGCGGTTTGCCTGCGCCCTGTGGCCGGTACTTTCCCTGAGTGCCTCGAAGAAAGGCTCCATTGGGTGGGGGTGTCGGCTCTCTGGGCTAAACCCCGAAGAGCGGGCGTCCCTGGCAAGGACAAGGGCTCTGGTGTTCTGCCTGGCAAGGCCGATGGCGTGCGGCAGATGACGGGATAACGCAGCACGCCTTGGTCGTGTGTCATGGGCGAAGGAATATGAGCGGCAAGCTGTCACCAAGGGGAAAGAGAGTGGGTGAAAGGGCTGTCTCTGATCTGAGGACTCTGATCATCTGAGCTCAGTGCCTGATGATCATAACGAACACAGCCCGGCAGAGAAGATCTGCCGGGCTGTGGGAGGCGCCGGGCCAGATGCTGGCCCGACGGTATCGCAGGAAGGCTTAACCGACCAGTTGATAGAGGATGGCGGAGATGGCGATGAGGCCCATGGTCGCCACGAAGACGTTGCTGATCTGGCCCTGGTATTTCGCCATGGCCGGAACGCGCTTGATGGCGTACATGGGCATGAGGAACAGGATGGTGGCGATGATGGGGCCACCCAGGGATTCGATCATCCCGAGGATGGAGGGGTTGATCACGGCCACGCCCCACAGGGTCAGGATGAAGAAGGCGATGATGAACAGCTCCACCTTCTTGTGGTTCGGTGCCTTGCCGGAGTTGCGCATGTTCTGGACGATCATCCCTTTCAGACCTTCACGGGCACCCAGATAGTGGCCGAAGAAGGAGGAGACGATGGCCACGAAGGCAACCAGCGGACCGAAGTAGGAGATGATGGGGCTCGCATGCTGGTTGGCCAGGTAGGAGAGCACGGCGATGTTCTGGGACTTGGCTTCTGCCAGCTGGGCCGGCGTCAGGCTCATCACGCAGGAGAAGACGAAGAACATCACGAAGCCCAGCAGGATGATGGCGGTGCGCTTGAGGATGGCGTCGGACTTGGCGACGGCATGCTCACCGTGATCACGGCGCTGGGCCAGGGCGAAGCTGGAGATGGCCGGGCTGTGGTTGAAGGAGAAGACTAGCACCGGGATGGTCAGCCACAGGGTGGTGGCGAAGTCCTTGGTGCTCGGCATTTGATTCAGGGCCGCACCGGTCCAGTCCGGGATCAGGTACAGGGAGATGCCCGCCAGAATGGCGATGAGCGGATAGACCAGGAACTCGGTCACTTTCAGCATCAGCTTCTCGCCAGCCAGCATCACGGACATCATGGCCATGATGAGCACGATGGAGAGGATCCAGCGCGGGGGCGGCGTCATCTGCAACTGGTTGACCAGGAAGCTTTCCACCGTGTTGGTGATGCCCACGCCGTAGATCAGCACGATGGGGTAGATGGCAAAGAAGTAGAGCAGGGTGATCAATTTACCGGCACCCACGCCGAAGTGCTCTTCCACCACCTGGGTGATGTCGGCATTGGGCTGCTTGGAGGAGAGCACGAAGCGCGCCAGACCACGGTGGGCCAGGTAGGTCATGGGGCCGACCAGCAGCGCCATCACCACCAGCGGCCAGAAGCCACCCATGCCGGCGTTGATGGGCAGGAACAGGATGCCTGCACCAACGGCGGTACCGAACAGGCTGATCACCCAGGTGGTGTCTTGTTTATTCCAACCGCGAGATTGGACCGAGCTGATTCCTTGCTCCTGTGCGGCTGCAACATCCTGTGCGCCAGTGACAGTATTGGACATGTGTCTCACCCCGAATGTGTGGTTTTAATTAGTCGGCGCAAGAATACTTTCTTTTTAATCAAAAATGTTGATCAAATTCACCTTTGTGCGGCTGAAACCCGTACTTTCTTGTAGAAATGTGATCAAAAGAATAAAAAATCAAAATTTATTTATCAAATGCAGTGTTATTTGAATGTTAACTGGATAATTTCCCACCTCATCATGTTATCGAAATGTTATGTCGAGATGTGCTGGGCAAGCTGGCGGATCATGCTGGCAGTGGCTCCCCAGATGAAAGATTGCTCCCAAGGGATCCAATAGATGGTGTGACGACCGTCCGCCCTTGGCAGGCTCAGGGCTATGTGCTGCCCCGGATCCAGCACGTGGGCGAGAGGGACTTCGAAGGCCTGGGCCACCTCGTCCTGGCTCAGGGTCAGCCCGTAGCCTGGGTCGAGCATGGCGAGGACCGGCAGCACATCGTAGCGCGAGACGGTATTGAGAGGGGTGAGGCTGCCGATGATCCGGATCTGGGAGGGGGGAATGCCAAGCTCCTCCTCGGTTTCCCTGAGCGCGGTGTGAATGAGGTCCCGGTCTTCCGGGTCCTGGCGCCCGCCGGGAAAGCTGATCTGTCCCGGGTGGTGGCGCAGGGCGGTGCTGCGGCGCGTCAGCAGCAGATACAGGCCCTCGGGGCGCTCCACAAGGGGGATCAACACGGCGGCAGGTTTGAGCCCGGCCAGTGCCAGGCGATGGGCGGGGGCGGGGCGCTGCAGCAAAAAGCGGGTCAGCAGCTCGGCACTCGTCATCTCCATGGGTCTCCTTGTGTCGGCCCCGCAGGGCCGGATGGGATCAAAGGGTATTGAGCAGTGGCAGGATGCGGGCCACCTTGTCGTAGGTTTCCTGATATTCGGCGTCGGGATCGGAGTCGGCGATGATGCCGCCCCCCGCCCAGCAGTGCAGCTGACCGGCTTCGGCGATCAGGGTACGGATGCAGATGCTGGTATCCATCCTTCCGTGCTGACTCAGATAACCGATGCTGCCGCAGTAGGCATTGCGCCGCACCGGCTCCAGCTCCTCGATGATCTCCATCGCCCGGATCTTGGGAGCCCCTGTGATGGAGCCGCCGGGGAAGCAGGCCCGCAGCAGATCCACTTCTTGCCAGCGCGCATCCAGCTCTCCGTGAATGGTGGAGACCAGGTGATGCACCGCCGGGAAGGATTCCACGGCAAAGAGATGCGGCACAGTGACCGATCCCGGCCGGCTCACCCGGCCGATGTCGTTGCGCAGCAGATCGACGATCATCAGGTTCTCCGATCTGTCCTTGTCGGCGTTGGCGAGTGACTCGGCCACCCTGGCATCCTGGGCGGGATCCGGGTGGCGAGGCCGGGTGCCCTTGATGGGCTTGGTCTCGATATGGCGCTTGTCGAGCAGCAGGAAACGCTCCGGGGAGAGGCTCAGAATGGCGCTTTGCGGCAGGCGGATAAAGGCGGAGAACGGCGCCTTGTTGGCGGCGCTCAGGGCGAGATAGGCGGACCATTCATCCCCCTGATAAGGGGCGCTGAAGCGCTGGGTCAGGTTGATCTGGTAACAATCCCCCGCCGCCAGATAGGCCTGGATACGGGCAAACTTGTCTCCGTATTCGGCCCGCGTCATGTTGCTCTGCCAGGGGCCGGTCAGGCGAAGGGGGAGGGGGGGGCGTTCGCGCTGCGCCATCAGCCAGTCGAGCCTGCGGGCGAGGCCGGCGTCATCACCCCAGTGGGCCAGTTGCCAGTGTCCCGTCGCGACATTTCGCAGCAGCGCCCAGTCGTAGATCCCGACCGCCATGTCGGGCACCTGGATGTCCTGTTGCGCCACTGCGGGTAGACGCTCGAATCGTCGGCCCAGATCGTAGCCAAAGAGTCCCAGGGCCCCCCCGATAAACGGCAATCCCGAGTCATCCTCAACGCGCTCCCCAAGCAGGGCTCGCTGGGTCTTGGCGAGCAGGGCGAGGGGATCGCCGTCATGATGGTGCTGGTGGTTATCCCGGGTGAGGCAGGTGCTGGTACCCCGGGTTTCCAGGGTGGCAAGCGGATCGGCGCTGATGATGTCAAAACCGTTGTCAGCCCCCAGGGGGCCGGCGGATTCCAGCAGGATGGCCCAGGGTTGGTGTTGCAGGCAGGCAAACCAGGTGTGGAGCGAGGCCTGCGGGTCGAAATGGTGGATATGCAGTCTTGGTTTCATTTTTTGTTACATAGGCAACAGTTTGCGCCCGGCTCCCTAGCCGGTTCGGGTGGTCAAGCGTATCATGGCCGCCGGCATTTTTAAGAAAAACACCGTTATAAAAACACGCCGCAGTCTGCCGGCTCCAGGTGCATTTGCCACCTGCCGAAGGCCCGGCTCATATGGAAGCCCTTGCTCGCGCAAGCGATAACAAGGACCAGTGAGGATGATATGAGCATCATTAGAAAACAGGACTTTATCGATTCCATTGCTGACGCCCTGCAGTACATCTCCTTCTACCACCCCCTCGATTTCGTGCAGGCCGCCAAGGCCGCCTATGACCGCGAGATCAACCCGGCCGCCAAGGATGCCCTGGCCCAGATCCTGATCAACTCCCGCATGTCTGCCGAAGGTCATCGCCCGCTCTGTCAGGATACCGGTATCGTCACCTGCTTCGTCAAGATCGGCATGCAGGTACAGTGGGACAGCGACATGACGGTCCAGGAGATGGTGGATGAGGGCACCCGCCGCGCCTATACCAATCCGGACAACCCGCTGCGCGCCTCCGTGCTGGCGGATCCGGCCGGCAGCCGCAAGAACACCAAAGACAATGCCCCCGCTGTCGTGCACATCGACATGATCCCCGGCGACAAGGTGGAAGTGAGTATCGCGGCCAAGGGGGGCGGCTCCGAAAACAAATCGAAGATGGTGATGCTCAACCCCTCCGACGACATCGTGGAGTGGGTGCTCAAGACGGTGCCGACCATGGGGGCTGGCTGGTGCCCGCCCGGCATGCTCGGCATCGGCATCGGCGGCACTGCCGAGAAAGCGGCGGTGCTCGCCAAGGAAGCCCTGATGGAGCACATCGACATCCAGGAGCTGATTGCCCGTGGTCCCGAGACCACCGAAGAGAAGCTGAGGGTCGAGCTCTATGACAAGGTCAACAAGCTCGGGATCGGTGCCCAGGGGCTGGGCGGCCTGACCACGGTGCTGGATGTGAAGGTGAAATCCGCACCGACCCACGCCGCCTCCAAGCCTGTGGTGATGATCCCCAACTGCGCCGCCACCCGTCACGTGCATTTCGAACTCGATGGCTCCGGCCCGGCGGAGCTGACACCCCCCAGGCTGGAAGACTGGCCGGAGATCACCCGTGAGTCCGGTGGTAATGTGCGCCGGGTCAACGTGGATGGCATCACCAAGGCAGAGCTTGCCAGCTGGAAGAGCGGCGATACCGTGCTGCTCTCCGGCAAGATCCTGACCGGCCGCGACGCCGCCCACAAGCGCATCGCCGACATGCTGAAAAAAGGTGAAGGACTGCCGGAAGGGGTCGATTTCACCAACCGCTTCATCTATTACGTGGGCCCGGTCGATGCGGTGCGTGACGAGGTGGTCGGCCCGGCTGGCCCCACCACGTCCACCCGGATGGACAAATTCACCGACATGATGCTGGGAGAAACCGGCCTCATCGGCATGATCGGCAAGTCCGAGCGCGGCCCCAAGACGGTCGAGAGCATCAAGCAGCACCAGGCTGTCTACCTGATGGCGGTGGGCGGCGCCGCCTATCTGGTGGCGAAAGCCATCAAGAAGGCGCGCGTGGTGGCCTTTGCCGATCTGGGGATGGAGGCCATCTACGAGTTCGAGGTGGAAGACATGCCGGTCACCGTGGCGGTCGACTCCCAGGGTAACAACATCCACGAGACCGGCCCGGCCTACTGGTCCGCCAAGATTGCCGAGCTGGAGACCAAGCTGGCTTGATCAATCGGACTTCGATGCAAACGGAGAGCGATTAGCCTCCGTACAGCAGCATGTTGAAAGGCGACCTTCGGGTCGCCTTTTTTGCGGGCCTCATTTGACGGTCTGGGCCTGAGCTAATTTACTGCTGCTGTGCTGCTGTGCTGCTGTGCTGCTGTGCTGCTGTGCTGCTGTGCTGCTGTGCTGCTGTGCTGCTGTGCTGCTGTGCTGCTGTGCTGCTGTGCTGCTGTGCTGCTGTGCTGCTGTGCTGCTGTGCTGCTTTGTCTTTGTCGCCATGGCATCCCGGGTCGGAAGCCTGGATAACCCGGTGGGCAATGCCGGCGCATTGGCTGTCACGCCGAAGGGGCGATCAGTGGTTCAGGTAGATATCCTGGCCGCCGTAGCTCAGTGCCCCACCCAGAGGGGTTGCGGGCTCGAAGAAGCGGGTCAGGACACCGGCACGCTGGCCCAGGGTGCTCAATGTGCTCCGGTCCAGGGCGACCTGTTCGGGCAGCCAGGTCAGCACGGCGGCGCAGTGACCATTGATCAGGCTCTGCTCCAGCAGGCGCTGCCAATTCTTGATCTTGGGGGCGTGCACGACAAGCACCCTGGCAGGATTGATCCCTCTGGCCTGCAATTGCGCGGCGGCGGGCAGACCGGGCGGGGCGACGAGCAGGATCCAGCCACTGTCAGACTGACTCAGTTGCCCCAGGGCATCGAGCAGCGGCGCTTCCTGATGGAGAGGGCCGCGCCGCTGCTCTTGTCCCATCTTGCTCTGATGGCGAGTGGGCCAGGTGGTGATCAGACCGGCAGAGGAGGAGGGGGGGCAAAGATTCAGGGGCTGGCTCATATGTCGTTCCTGTATGAATAACCATGCTGTATGCGCATACAGTAGTTCTGTTCGCAAGGAGTGACAAGTCATTTGTGGCTAAAAGTGTGAGCCGTTTAACAGGGGATGATTTTAACTACATGATTAAAAAGGATATTTATATCTTCCTTATACAGGGTGTTTTTTAACCTGTAGACAAACTTCGGGTCGGCGCTCATGGTTATACAGTCCTGTATAGGGAGAGGAGGGAGCGAGATGGACGTCAGTACCTTGCAACGACTGGATGCGAACATTCTGCTCGGGATCATCAACGAGAAGCTGCGGCTGGAGTGTGATGGTCTGGAAGAGCTGCTGGCTTACTACGACATGACAGAAGATCAGCTGGCTACCCGTCTGCAACAGATCGGGTATCACTACGACCCTATGAGCAATCAGTTCAAGGCGCATGGTTAATTGAAATCAAAGGGTGCTCCGATTGGGGCATCCTTTTTATTACCTGACGAGGAGGTGCGAATTGAAAACGCTTTCAATTTCTCCCGTGTTGACGGTTATTTTCACGTATTTTCAGTCACAGGCAATCATTGAAAACCTATTCATGAAACTATCTTTTTTGTTTTCTTGTATCGCCATGATTTAAAACGAAATTTATATTTCATTCAGGCGGACTAAAGGAAAGGGTTTTCATGGTGAAACTGTCATTTTTATGCGTTAAAGTGTGACTCACGTTAACTTTTAAACCCTTGGCTTTAGCTAGTATGCCCCCGCCGGAGCATATTCTGAGATAACAACAGCGCCGGTCCCCCCGATGGGATGACATTTTTTATTTGTAACGAAGGAAAATGGTTTATGGCTACCAAGAAGAAGACAGACCAGGATCTCCAACTGGATAAAGATCAGCTCAAGGCGAGTATCGTGCGTCACCTGCGTTCTACCTTGGGTACAAGCGAACAGAAAGCCTCTCCGGATGCCTGGTGGAAAGCGACCGCTGCCGCCGTCAATGAACAGGTGTACGAGCGCCTGACCCGTACTCAGCAGACTCACTTCAAGAAAGATACTCGTGCGATTCACTATCTCTCTGCTGAATTTTTGATGGGGCGTTTGACCTCCAACAACCTGCACAACCTCTCCCTCTACAAAGTCTGTGAAGAGGCGCTGGGTGAACTCGGTCTGGAACTGACCGATCTTTGCGAACAAGAGCCTGACATGGCCCTTGGCAACGGCGGCCTGGGTCGTCTGGCTGCCTGCTTCATCGATTCCCTGGCGACCCTGAACTACCCGGCGGTGGGCTATGGCATTCACTACGAGCACGGCCTGTTCCGTCAGGAAATTCAGGATGGCCGTCAGATCGAGCGTCCGGACTCCTGGCGCGAATATGGCAACCCCTGGGAGATCTGCCGCCCGGAATCGGTGCAGGAGATCCCGCTTTACGGCTACGTGGAGACCGTCTTTGGTGACAAGGGTGGCCTGAAGAAGGTGTGGCACGCCGGTCGCAAGATCAAAGGGGTGCCCTGGGACATTCCGGTGGTCGGCTTCGGTGGTCACACCGTCAACATCCTGCGTCTGTGGGAATCCCGCGCCTCCGAGTTCTTCGACTGGGACGTGTTCAACGCCGGTGGTTATATCGACTCCCAGGCCGAAAAGGCCCAGGCCGAGACCATCTCCAAGGTGCTCTACCCGAACGATGAGACCGACGCCGGCAAGGAGCTGCGCCTTATCCAGCAGTACTTCTTCTGCGCCTGCTCCATCAAGGACATCATGCGTCGCTACAAGCGGGTGCATGGCAGTGACTTCAGCAACTTTGCCGCGCAAATCGCCATCCAGCTCAACGATACCCACCCCACCGTGGCCATCCCCGAGCTGATGCGCGTGCTGGTGGACGAAGAGGGGCTGAACTGGGATACCGCCTGGGGCATCTGCTATCAGGTCTTCTCCTACACCAACCACACCCTGCTGCCGGAAGCGCTGGAGAAGTGGTCCGTCAGCCTGTTCGAGAAGGTACTGCCGCGCCATCTCGAGATCATTTACGAAATCAACGCCCGCTTCCTGAACGAGCTGGTGGAGCCCAAGTGGCCGGGCAACGATGCCATCAAGGCCAAGCTTTCCATCATCGAAGAGGGTGACGTGCGCAAGGTGCGCATGGGCAACCTGTGCGTCATCGGCTCCTCCAAGGTGAACGGTGTGGCCGAGATCCACTCCAAGCTGGTGAAGGAAGATCTCTTCCCCGAGTATGCCGAGCTGTGGCCCGAGAAGATGTGCAACGTCACCAACGGTGTGACTCCCCGTCGCTGGCTGCTGGCCTGCAACCCGGAACTGGCCGAACTCTACAACGAGGTGGTGGGCAAGGAGTGGCCGCTGCAACTGGACAAGCTGCGCAGCGTGGTGAAGTTTGCCGACGACAAGGCGTTCCAGCAGCAGTTCATGACCATCAAGCGCCACAACAAGGAGAAGCTGGTCAAGGTCATCAAGGCGGAAACCGGCATCGACGTGAGCGCGGAGGCGATCTTCGACGTTCAGATCAAGCGTCTGCACGAGTACAAGCGCCAGCAGCTAAACCTCATCCACATCATGGCGCTCTACCGTCGCCTGCTGGCGAACCCGGACTATGACATGCATCCGCGGGTGTTCATCTTCGGCTCCAAGGCGGCGCCCGGCTACAAGCTGGCCAAGGACATCATCTACGCCATCAACAAGCTGGCGGAGCGGGTCAACAACGACGCCCGTATTCAGGGCAAGCTGAAAGTGGTGTTCATGCCGAACTACCGCGTGAGCCTTGCCGAGAAGCTGATCCCGGCGGCGGATGTCTCCGAGCAGATCTCCACCGCAGGTTACGAAGCATCCGGTACCGGCAACATGAAGATGGCGCTGAACGGTGCCATCACCATCGGGACGCTGGATGGAGCCAACATCGAGATCGCCGAAGAGGCGGGTGCCGAAAACTGCGCCATCTTCGGTCTGAATGTGGACGAGGTGAAGTCCCTGAAGGCGCGCGGCTACAACCCGTATGACTTCTACTACGCCAACTCCGAACTGAAAGCCGTGCTGGACTGGTTTGATACCGACTACTTCACGCCGGGTCGTCCGGGTGAGCTGGCCTCCATCAAGCGCTCCTTGCTGGAAGGGGGAGACCCTTACCTGACCCTGGCGGATTTCGAGTCCTACTCCGAGGCGCACAAGCTGATCGACGCCTGGTACCGGGATCCGGCCCTGTGGGCGAAGAAAGCCATCATCAACTCTGCCACCATGGGCAAGTTCAACTCCGACCGCTCCATCCAGGATTACGTAGACCGGATCTGGAAACTGACGAGCTGCAGCGTCGGCTGATGTCTGCTCCTGTGAAAAACCCCGCGATGCGGGGTTTTTTTTCATCTGTCGGGTTGAGAGAGGCTCAGGGCCTGTCGACCACCCGGGTGTCCGCCGGCACCCGTTTCTTGCCGGTGATCATCGCCCTGACGAGATCGCCCCGTACCAGGCGATCCAGGGCGATGACGGCCAGTACATGGACGAAGATGGTCACCTGCAGCCCCTTGGCAAAGAACTCGTGGATCTCTTCCATGCGATGGGTGCCGGAGAGCGGCCCGTATTCGGTCATGATCCCGCTGGCGGCGGTGCCGACAAGGCAGGTCAATAGCAGCAGTATCATCAAGGATCCCAAAGGATTGTGACCGGCATAGTAGGGGTGGCGCCCCTTGATCGTCTCCTTGAGATAGGTGATGACGCCGGTCGGTGTCGGCAGCCACTGGGCGAAGCGGGCATGATAGGAGCCGATGAATCCCCATACGATGCGCAGTGCCAGCAGTCCGGCCAGCGCATATCCCGCATAGCGGTGGTTGCGCGCCCCCTCTTCAAGGATGAAGAGATTCAGCACGCACAACAGCACAGTGGCCCAGTGAAATCCCCTGACCACCGGATCCCATACTTTGATTTCACGGTTGTTCTGCATCGTCTTACCCATGAGGTGACCCCTTGTCGTGATGTACATGATCATCGCCATCGTCAGCCATGGCTGCGTGATGGCCGTTGTCAGCGTCATGGAGGCGATTTCTTAAGTGCAAGTTAATGTCGCCGTGATCTCGCGGGTAGGGAGTGCGGTGGTTTCGGGGCGAGAAAAAGCCCCGGCGATGCGGGGCTTGGAGGGGCATTAGGGGGCGAACCTCAGTGGAGGATATCCCCCATGAAATAGGCCAGCATGGTCAGGATGACGGTGAACACCAGGTTCAGTACCAGGCCGGCCCGCATCATCTCCCGCTGCTGGATATGGCCGCTGGCGAAGACGATGGCGTTGGGGGGCGTGGCCACCGGCAGCATGAAGGCACAGGAGGCGCCGACGGCGATCAGCACCGAGACCACGATGGGGGAGACCCCCAGAGCCTCGGCCACCCCGGCGAACAGCGGCACCAGCAGCGCGGCAGTGGCGGTGTTGGAGACCAGCTCGGTCAGGAACACCACGAAGGCGGCCAGGCAGAGCAGGATCACGAAGATGGGCATGGAGGAGAGGCCGCTGGAGAGGTGCTCCGCCAGGAAGGCGTTGGCCCCGGTCTGCTTGAGGATGGCGCTCAAGGTGAGACCACCCCCGAACAGCAGCAGCACGCCCCAGTCGGTGTTCTGGTTGATGTCATCCCAGCTGGCGACGCGGCTGATGGCGATGGCCAGGATGGCGCCCATGGCGATCAGGGTATCGAACTGGGGAATGCCGCCCAGCGCCTTGGCAAGAGGTTGGGATCCAATCCACAGCAGCACCGTGGTCAGGAAGATGGCGAGGGTCACTTTGCGCTGACCTGTCCACTCGATGGTGACCTGCTCGGTGCTGACCTGGTGGGAGAGATTGGGACGGGTCACCCAGTAGAGCAGGCTGATGCCTACCGGCATGAAGATGATCACCACGGGGATGCCGAACTCCAGCCAGTCGGTGAAGCCCAAGCCCATCTGGGCGGCGGCGATGGCATTGGGGGGGCTGCCCACCAGTGTGCCGATGCCACCGATGCTGGCGCTATAGGCGACGCCAAGCAGCACGAAGACCAGGGTGCGGCGCTCCTTGTGAACGTCCAGCCCTTTCAGCATGCCGAGGGCCAGCGGCATCATCATGGCCGCGGTTGCGGTGTTGCTGATCCACATGGAGAGGGCGGCCGTGATGGTGAAGAGCACGATGGAAGCCCAGCCCAGGTGTCCCTTGGCGAGCTGCATCACCTTGCCGGCGATCTGGGTGTCGAGTCCCTGCTTGGAGAGGGCTGCAGCGAGGGCAAAGCCGCCAAAGAAGAGGAACAGGACGGGGTTGGCAAAGTCGGTCAGCGACTTGCTCATATCGAACACCCCGAGCAGGGTGGCTAGCACCGGGATGGAGATGGCAGTGATGGTGATGTTCACCGCCTCGGTCAGCCAGAGGATGGCGATGAAGATCAGGATGGCCAGCCCCTTGTTGACCATGGGGTCAAACGGGAGCCATGCCAGCATGGCGCAGAGCAGGAGCAGATCCAGGATGACGATCCCGGACTTGATGTCCAGCCAGCGTGAGGGGGGAGTCGGAGGTACAGCCGATGTGTGCATAACGTTCTCTCGGTTAATTTATGGTTGTTGTTGTGATGCCGAGGTTACATATATCCCCCTGTTTGAAACAGGGGGATATGGTCAAATCATGTGGCGACTCACAGAGTCAAGTGAAAATGGATCTTCAATCAAACAGAAATGAAACATTTTATTTTCATTTGACGGGGGAGGTGAAGGAGAGCAGCCACTCCTTGAACAGGCTCTTGGGCAGGGAGCCGCTGCGCTGTGCCAGGATCTCCCCCTGCTGGAAGACCATCAGGGTAGGAATGCTGCGAATGCCATAGCGACCTGCGATGGCGGCCTCCTGCTCGGTATCGAGTTTCACGAAGCGAAGGCGGGGCTCAAGCTCCCGGGCGACCTCCTGAAAGACGGGGGCAAACTGCAGGCAGGGGCCACACCAGCTTGCCCAAAAGTCCACCACCACCGGGATGTCGGACTGGATCAGGGCATCGAAGCTGGCCTGACGCCCCGCCACCGGGGTTTGTTCGAAGAGGGCGTGACGGCAACGGCCACACTTCGCGTTTGAGTCTGCTTTTTCGACAGGCAGGCGGTTGCGGGTAAAGCATTGGCTACAATAGGTGGTGACAAGTGACATAATTGCTTCCTTATTTCATGGCCCGGCAACATCTTTATTGCAATCAGAGCGCCGACTAACGGTAACATAGCACTCAGTGGTTTTTCACAGTTGGCCTCCGGCCGTGACCTGATGTCACCGGATGGCCGACCATGACATGAGAATCGAGACGGGATGAAGAGTGTTGCACGGGGCAATCGTGTTGTCTTTGGCCTTATCATCGTATCGCTGGTGGGCTTTTCTGCCTATTGCTGGCAGTTGCTCAGCCAGCAGCAGCGTGCCTTCGATTTGAGCGTGGCGGCTGAGATAGTGCTCAATCGGGTCAATACCGATACCGTCTATCTGCTGGGGCGCGAGAAGGCCAGCGATGGCAGCGTACAGCAACGCCTGAGCCTGCTTTCCAGTCACCTGGACAGATTCGTCAGGCTGGTGCACGAGGATCCGGAGTCGGTGGACGACCCCGGCTCCCAGGCGTTGCAGCGGGACATCGACGGTTATCTGCTGGATCTCGCCAGGCTCTACACCATGGAGATGACCATCGAGTATCTGGCTCCCCGCTTCCAGGGCCAGCTCAAGGCGTTGCAAGGCACCCTGCCGGTCGGTGAGGCGCAGTACCGCGACCTAACCGAACTCATGCGCCTGCACCACTACCTCCGACGCAGCTGGGATCAGAACGAGCAGCGGCAACTGTTGCAACTCCAGCAGCACCTGCTTGACCGCTATGGCGAGCAGCCGAGGGTCGCGGCCCTCGTCCGGCTGGGCCAGGAGTTCAATCAGCAGGTGATGGAGTACCATCGCCTGCGCAATCAGGTGGTGGAGATGAAGGGGCTGAGCTCACTGCCCGCCTGGAAGCAGAGCAAGCTGGAGCGGGCCTCCTCCCTCAAGAGCCGCTTCTACCTGATGGTGCTGGGGGGGGCGCTGCTCTGCTTCTCGCTGGTGGCCGCGACCCTGTGGCGTCGCAACCAGAAGCTGAGCGAGCTCTCTCGCCATGCCGCGCTGCTGGCCCAGGCCAAGAGCGACTTCCTGGCCAACATGAGCCACGAGATCCGCACCCCCATGAATGCCATCATCGGCTTCAGCGCCCTGGCACTGCAAACCAGTCTGGATCCCCAGCAGCGGGACTATCTCAACAAGATCAAATCCTCGTCGGACACCTTGCTGCTGCTCATCAACGACATTCTGGATCTCACCAAGGTGGAGTCCGGCAAGTTGACCTTGGAGGAGATCGACTTCGATCTCAGCGAGCAGCTCGACTCCCTCGCCGCCATGTTCGCGGATCTGGCGGAGCGCAAACACATCGAGGTCATCATCAACAAGTCTCCCGCCGTGCCCGACTTTCTGCGCGGGGATCCGCTGCGCCTCGGTCAGGTGCTGGTCAACCTGGTGAACAATGCCATCAAGTTCACCGAGCGGGGCGAGGTGGAGGTGGCCATCACCCTCACCAGCCAGCATCCCATGCGGGTCTGTTTCAGCGTGCGGGATACCGGCATCGGCATCGCCCCGGAGAAACAGGCCCAGCTGTTCCAGCCCTTTACCCAGCTGGAGGCGGGCAATACCCGCAAATATGGCGGCTCCGGGCTTGGCCTCAACATCTCCCAGCGCCTGGTGGGGCTGATGGGCGGGGAGATCACCGTGCAGAGCAAGCCCGGGGTGGGCTCCACCTTCCTGTTCGAGATCCCCATCTCCCAAGCGGTGTACGGGGTCTCGGGGCGCCGGGTCTTCTTCGATCACCAGCCCCTGATCCTGATGATGGATGACAACGAGCTGGTGCTGGAGCTGGCCAAGGACATCCTGGGGCGGGCGGGGGCGTCCGTCATCACGGTCAACAGCCTCTCCCGCGCCCGTCAGGTGCTGCGGGAAGAGGGGCATCACATCCGCCTCGCCATCCTCGACTGGCGCATGGGTCAGGAGGATGGCCTGGACTTGGCCCTCGAGATGTACCAGCACAGCCAGTGGCGGCGCCTGCCTGTCCTGATGACCAGCGCCTGGTCCAGGGAGGGGCTGCACGGGCGGATGGAGAGCATGGGACTGACCCATTTCCTGGCCAAGCCCATGACCGAAAACGCCTTGCTGGCCAAGGTGGACGAACTGCTCAACGGCAGCTCCCATGACAGCAAGGTCCGCCAGGCGGAGGCCCAGGGGGATCAGCAGCAGTTCCGGGAGCTGCTGCGCGGTACCCGGGTGCTGCTGGCCGAGGACAACCGGGTCAACCAGCAGCTCATTCTGGAGTACCTGCGTCGGGTGGAGGCCAAGGTCACCGTGGTGGACAACGGCCGCGAGGCGGTGGAGCAGGTGGCGGAGCAGCCGTTTGACGTCATCCTGATGGATCTGCAGATGCCGGTGCTGGACGGGCTGGATGCCACCCGCCAGATCCGCAAGATGGTGGACAAGCACGATGTGCCCATCATCGCCCTCACCGCCAGCGCCATGCCGGGGGACAGGGAGCGCTGCCTTGGCGTCGGCATGAACGGCTATGTCACCAAGCCGGTGAGCAAGCTCGATCTCTACAACAACCTGCTGCAATGGGTGAAGAGCAGCGGCGGGGAGCCCAAGGTGCCCATCGAGGTCAAGCCGCCGGCCCTCATGGGCGTGCTGGATCTGGAGGATGCCCTGCGCCGGCTGGAGCATGACAGGGAGGCGCTGCAGATCCTCTTCAAGCTGTTCCTCTCCGAGCACAAGGACGATCTGTGGGACATCCGCACCGCCCTGCGTCGCCAGCAGCCCGAAGTGGCGTGCCGCTTGCTGCATACCCTGAAGGGGGTCTCGGCCAACATCTCCGCTTCCCGCCTGCAACTGCTGGCCGGGGAACTGGAGTGGCGGCTGCGGCTGCAGGAGGAGCTGAGCGAGGGGGAGCTCAACCAGTTGCAGCAGGTCTTTACCCAGACCCGGGAGGAGGTCTCCCACTTCCTGCTCACCGGGGAGCAGCAGGAGTCGGTCGCCTTCCCGTTCTCGCCCCCCGACAAGCGGCTCTGAGGGAGGGCAAGATAGCAATCGTTCTCAAGTCACCCGCTTCAGGCTATGATGACCCACTCGTTCGCCCCCGCCAGGGGGCGATTGTATTGAGCTTCTCTTCACGATCACGCGGCAGCGCGCCGCGACCAAGGACTTCTCTGTGAGCGTATTTTTGCGGCTTGGCTGGTTTTTCAAGGATCAGTGGCGGCGTTATCTGGTGGCCATCTCCCTGCTGATGCTGGTGGCCCTGTTGACCGTGATCCCCCCCAAGGTGGTGGGCTGGGTGGTGGATGGCATCGCCAAGGGTGACCTGGACAGCGGCACCCTGACCGGCTATCTGGCGGGGCTTTTTGGCCTGGGACTGCTTATCTACCTGCTGCGCTATGTGTGGCGGGTCATGCTGTTCGGTGCCTCCTACCGGCTCGCCTACGTGCTGCGCAACCGGCTGTTCACCCACTTCACTCGCATGAGCCCGGATTTCTACCAGCGCCACCGCACCGGTGATCTGATGGCCCACGCCACCAACGACATCCAGGCGGTGGAGATGACCGCAGGGGAAGGGGTGCTGACCCTGGTGGACTCCTTCATCGTCGGCATCCTGGTGCTCTCCATCATGTGCAGCCAGTACTCCTGGCAGCTGACCCTGCTCTCCCTGCTGCCCCTGCCGGTGATGGCCTTCTTCATGAACCGCTTCGGGACCCAGATCTACAAGGAGTTCAAGGCGGCTCAGGGGGCCTTCTCCCGCCTCAACAACAAGACCCAGGAGGCCCTCTCCGGGGTGCGGGTGCTCAAATCCTACGCGGTCGAATCCCTGGAGGACGAGGGCTTTGCCGAGCTGACCCGTCAGGCGGGGGAGCGCAACATGGCGGTGGCCCGCATCGACGCCAAGTTCGACCCCGTGATTTACCTGTGCATCGGCTGCTCCTATTTTCTGGCGGTCGCAGGGGGCAGCGCCCTGGTGCTGCAAGACAAGCTGACTCTGGGGGAGCTCACCAGCTTCACCATGTACCTCGGCCAGCTCATCTGGCCCATGTTCGCCATCGCCTGGCTGTTCAACATCATCGAGCGGGGCAGCGCCGCCTACTCGCGTATCGAAAGCCTGCTGGGGGAGCGCAGCGACATCGAGGAGCCGGCCCATCCCGTGGCGCTGGCCTCGGCCTTTCCCCTGCGGGTGCAGGGGCTGGGCTACCGGTTGGAGCAGCGCACCCTGTTGCAGGGGGTGGATGTCACCCTGCAGGCTGGCGCCATGCTGGGGATAGTGGGACGCACCGGGGCAGGCAAGAGCTCCCTGCTCAAGCTGCTGATGCGCCTGGCCAACCCCACGGCCGGGGAGATCCGCATGGGGGAGGTGCCCATCTCGCAACTGTCGCTGGGTGAGCTGCGCAGCCAGTTTGCCTATGTGCCCCAGGAGCCGTTTCTGTTCTCCACCACCATCGCGGCCAACATCGCCCTGGGCCGCCCCGAGGCGAGCCGGGAGGAGATTGAGCGGGTGGCGCGAATCGCCTGCGTTCACGACGACATCAGTCGCTTCCCCAAAGGGTATGAAACCGAGGTGGGAGAGAAGGGGGTGACCCTCTCCGGCGGTCAGAAGCAGCGTCTGGCCATCGCCCGCGCCCTGCTGCTGGATGCCCCTATCCTGGTGCTGGATGACGCCCTCTCGGCGGTGGATGCCCACACCGAGCAGCAGATCCTGCTGGCCCTCAAGGTCCACAAGCGCACCCTGGTGCTGGTGAGCCACCGCATGACGGCGGTGGAGCAGGCGGACGAGATCCTGGTGCTGGAGCAGGGAGCGATCAGCGAGCGGGGCCGTCACGAGGCCCTGATGGCCAGGAACGGCTGGTACGCGGACATGGTCCGCTACCAGCGCCTGGAGCAGGACGTGGAGGAGAGCCTGTGAACAGGATGACAAGACCCCTGGTTTCCTTCACCCCCCGCCCGGCTCCCGCGATCGGAGAGGGGAGCAAAGAGAGTCAATTCCCGTGGAATGTTGCGCTGGAGGCAAGTCTGTGAATCCAACCATCAAACGGCTGCTCGCCTACTGCGCCAGCTACCCCCGCTGGCTGGTGCAGGCGGGCATCTGCCTGCTGCTCGCCACCGGCGCCGAGGTGGCGGGCCCCTTGCTCATCAAGCTCTTCATCGATGACTACCTGGCGCCGCGCCGGCTGGAGTGGGGCATCATCGCCGCCCTTGCCGCCGGTTATCTGGGGTTGCAGGTGTTGTCGGCGGCCGGCTTCTACCTGCAATCCCTGCGCTTCAACCGCATCGCCCAGGCGGTGGTGCAGCGTCTGCGCGAGCAGGTGTTCGCCACCGCCATCCGCCTGCCTGCCCGCTATTTCGACAAGCACCGCTCGGGCTCCCTCATCTCCCGCATCACCAACGACACCGAGGCGATCATGAACCTCTATGTCCAGGTGATAGGGCTCCTGGTGCAAAAAGTGGTGCTCCTGTGCGGCATCCTGCTCTCCATGGCGCTGCTGGATCTGCGCCTGATGCTGGTGTGCGCCACCCTGCTGCCGGCGGTGGGGGCCGTGATGTGGCTCTACCAGAAATTGAGCGTGCCCGTGGTGCGGGCGACCCGATCCTTGCTCTCCGACATCAACAGCCGTCTCAACGAGTCGTTGCAGGGGATGCCGGTGATCCAGGCCATGGTGCAGGAGCGCCACTTCGCCAATGCCTTTGCCGGGGTGAACCAGCAGCACTGGCAGGCGCGGATCAAGAGCCTCAAGATCAACGGCATCCTGCTGCGCCCCCTCATCGATCTCTTCTACATGATGGTGCTCATCGGCCTGCTGGCCCTGTTTGCCCACGAGGGGCTGAGCACGGCGGGGGCCATCCAGGTGGGGGTGCTTTACGCCTTCATCAGCTATCTGGGGCGGATGATCGAGCCCCTCATCGAGATGACCAACCAGCTCAACCAGTTGCAGCAGGCCATGGTGGCGGGGGAGCGGGTGTTCGCCCTGCTCGATGAAACCCGCGAGAGCACCGACGGGGAGGTGCGCCCCCTGGAGGGACGGGTACGCTTCGACGGGGTGGGCTTCTCCTACGACGGGGAGCAGCAGGTACTGCAAGATGTGAGCTTTGCCACCCGGCCGGGCCAGATGCTGGCGCTGGTGGGCCACACCGGCAGCGGCAAGTCCACCATCATCAGCCTGCTGATGGGTTTCTACCCCCTGGATCGGGGGAGCATCCACTTCGATGATCACCCCATGAACGGCCTGGCCCTCTCGGCGGTGCGCCGCAGCATCGGCCTGGTGCAGCAGGATCCCTTCATCTTCGTCGGCACCCTGGCCGAGAACCTGCGCCTTGGGCGTGACGGCATCGAGGATGGGCGGCTCTGGCAGGCCCTGGAGGAGGTGCAGCTGGCCGATTTCGTGCGCCGCCTGCCCGATGGCCTGACCACCCTGATGGAGGAGGGGGGCAAGAACCTCTCCGCTGGCCAGCGCCAGCTGCTCTCCTTTGCCCGCGCCCTGGTGGGGGATCCGCGCATCCTCATCCTGGACGAGGCGACCGCGAGCGTGGACTCCCAGACCGAGCTCGCCCTCTCCCAGGCGCTCTCGGCGGCGCGCCGTGGCCGCACCACCATCGCCATCGCTCACCGCCTCTCCACCATTGTGGATGCCGATGAAATCCTGCTGCTCTCCCGCGGGTGGGTGAGCGAGCGCGGTACCCACGGCGAGCTGATGGCGCTGGGGGGACATTATGCCCAGCTGTTCGAGATGCAGAGCCAGGGGGCCTGGCTTGAAGAGAAACGGGCCTGAGGCCCACCTAAAAAAACAGCCGGCATCTGCCGGCTGTTTTTTTGACTGGCGGGGTTAGACCGTGGCCTTGCTGCGGCTGACCTGTTTGGGCTCCAGGGGCGGGAAGTCATCGTTGAAGAAGGTATCCGCTTCTTCAATTTGTGCCTTGCGCTGCTTCTGGATGAAGTTGTCGAAGTCGCGCTTGATCTCGGGGTCCTTGAGGGCCTCGTAGTCGAACACGTTGGCGGCATAGAGGTAGTTGAAGTAGATGTCGACGAACTCGGCGCTGGCACAAGCGGAGGTGAACTTGCTGTTCTGGCGGTCGAAGTTGACGCGGTACTGCTTGATCTTCGGCACATAGACCAGCTCGTTGCCCACCTTGAACACTTCCACCGTGACCCCCACCGTGATGGTCTTGTAGAAGTCCTTGTTGTTCTCCACCCCGAAGCGGATGGCATCCCCCTGCTTTTGCAAGAACTTGTTGAAGCTGGCCAGCGCTGTGGTGCCCTGGCTCACCACCACGTCCATGATGAAGTTGATGAAGTCGGTGGCGATGCTGAGCCCCTTGATGTGGCGGCTGTAGCTCTGCTGATCGATCTTGCTCGGCCCCATCAGGGGGATCTTGGAGAGGGCCCTGGCCCAGAGATCCGCGTCCGTCTTGTACTGCTCGCCATAGGCTTCGGCGTAACGGTTGATGTAGGCGGTGACCACAGAGGTGATGGCGATGAGGTAGGCCTTCTGTTCCGCCAGCTTGGCCATGACGGCGGGATCGTCCAGCAGCTCGTTGGCCACGATGAACTCCACCAGGCCGTCCTTGTCGGCATAGGGATCAGTGCCCACCGCCCGGACGGTGTCGGGCAAATTGATGTCGTTGAAGAAGGCCTCGGCCTCGGCGAACTGATCATGGTTGCTCAGGCGGTTGGCCGGTGCCTCGCGCACCAGCTGGCAGAGCACCAGCTCGGCCTCGTAGTCCGACTCGCGCCACAGGGGGGCCTGCAACTGGTTGCCGAAGGTCTTCTTGTAGGCGAGGTTGAAGTCAAACAGCACCGAACTGCAGCCGCAATCCATGGCGAAGTCGACGGTGTAGCTCAGCGGCCCGGTGGGCAGGGGCTTGCTCATCTTCCCCTTGGCGCTGAGGTTGGCATAGCACTTGAGGTACTCCCGGCCAAACAGCTCGTAGGCACGGTTGTTGTTGAAGTTGAGCTGGAAAGTACCGGCGCTCTCGCCCCCGTTGAACAACTGTTGCACGTGACTCATCTCTCTATCCTTATGGTGAGATTGGTAGACGGGTTGACCCGGTGCCGAGTGGCTACTTCCGGGCCAGCAACAGCCTAGCGAGGGAGTGGGGGTTTGGTTACTGCGAATAATCCCAGTGGCGGGGGCGGGATCCTGGGCTAGCCCCCTGACGGGGAGTATTTCTTGTTGTGTTTCATTCGGATATGGCTGTCATGGTCCCGTCATCCGGGGCGGGACCTTGAAAAAATCCGGAAAAAGGGGAAAGAGAGGGGCGACCCGGGGTCAGGAAAGGCCGGTTTTATCATTTGCCGGGAAAATAGAACCTGGCCATTGCATTAATTTTGCAAATACCCTTTGGGGGCCTGCTCACAGGGATGGCACGGGAGGCTTGTCTATCGGGAAGCAGGCTGGCAACATTTGCGTCACATTCACTCATCGGATCAGTTTGCAATGGACCTGCAACGCCTCAAAGCCAACCTCGCCCTGCGTCTGTTCGCCTGGCGCTACATTCCCGTCATTGGTTTTTGTGCCCCCGTCATCGAGCAGATGGACGCCAGGGCGCTGCGCATCCGCATTCCGCTGGGCTGGCGCACCCGCAACCACCTGGGCAGCATGTATTTCGGGGCGCTCGCCACCGGCGCCGACCTGGTGGGGGGGCTCCTGGTCATGGAGAAGGGGCGGGCGCGGCGCAAGAAGGTGCATTTTGCCTTCAAGGATGTGCAGGGGGAGTTTTTGAAGCGCCCGGAGGGGGACGTGCAGTTTGATTGCGCGGCGGGGGAGCTTATCGACGCCATGATCGACGAGTCCCTGGCGAGCGGTCAGCGCATCAACCGCCCCATCCAGGTGGTGGCCACCTGCCCGTCGCGCAACGGCGACGAGGCCATGGCCCGCTTCGTGCTGACCCTCTCCATCAAGGCCAGCTGAAGGCCAGAGGGCGCTTGGCGCCCTTGTTCAAGCCGGTATCAAAGGATCTCGGGACTGCTCCTTTCCTTCACCACGGCCTTCATGCTTCATGCCGTTGAAGTTGACCATCCGCTCGGCCACTGTGCTGGGTAGCGCTTGCGTGGCAGGGCGTCAGGATCAGAGGATCTCGGGGCTGATGCCTTCCTTCACCACGACCTTCATGCCGTTGAAGTTGACCACCCGCTCGACCACTGTGCTGGGTAGCGCTTGCGTGGCAGGGCGTCAGGATCAGAGGATCTCGGGACTGACGCCTTCTTTCACGACTACCTTCATGCCGTTGAAGTTGACCACCTGCTCGGCGACTATCTTGCAGCGTTTGCGGGTCTCGACCTGACCGTCCACTTCCACCAGGCCCTCGGCGACCAGCGCCTTGGCGGCACCGCCACAATCGGCCCAACCCTGATGCTTGATCAGGTCACACAAGGCAACGAAGGGGTGACCTTCGAGCAGAAACGTCTCCATGGGAAATCCTCTAGCTGGATGAATGGCTGAAACAGCGGGGGCTCATTCTAGGCAGTTAGGCGGGGCAGGGAAAGGGCCCGGGCCGAATTGCCCCGAAAAAGGGGCGAGCACAGGCAAAAAAACCAGCCCGACCGGGCTGGTTGTGTCTCTGGGGGCCACTGGCGCTCAAGGGAGTTTCACCACCGCTTCCCCCGTCACGCCGAGAGAGCCATCCCCGGATTCAGACGAGAGGTGACGCAGGGAAAGGGCCGGGACCTCGTCCCCCGGGGCCTGCGCTGGTACCCTTGAGCCACACCCTCTTCACAAGGAATCCCCGATGAAACCGTTCGCCCTGCTGCTCGGCTGTGGTGCCCTGACCCTCGCCGGTGTCGCCCAGGCCAGCACGCCGGTCCAGATCTCCCTGCCCGGTGTCAACCTGCCCTCGTCCAATCAGGTAGAAGGGGCACGGGCTTCCTTCCTCTACGGCCGCACCGGCCAGGTGAAGGGGATCGATCTGCCGGTGTTCGCCCTCTCCGATGTGGATCAGTTCACCGGCCTGCAGCTTGGTGTGTTCTTTGGCGCGAGCCGGGTGCGCCACCAGTTTGGCGGGGTCGCCATCAACGCCGTCAACTGGCACGAAGGGCAGGATACCGGCCTCAATCTGGGCTTCGTCAACCTGACCAACAATGTGAAGGGGCTCAACTGGGGGGCGGTCAACATCGCCCAGGGCAATGCCCTGGCCAACGTCGGCTTCGTCAATTATGCCGAACGTACCACGTTCCAGCTGGGATTCGTCAATGCCACCAAGCACCTGGACGGCTTGCAGATTGGCTTGGCCAACTACGCCGAGAACGGCATCTTCCCCATTCTGCCCCTGATCAACTTCAAGAAATCCTTCTAGGGACCAACTTGCCCTTGCTTTAGGAGGGGCAGCCATTACCCTGTGCTCCATCAAGGCTGCACAGAGGTAACAGGGGCATGACAACGGAACACATGGACGCCATCGGCATCGGCTGGGACGTGAGGGGCTGGCAGGGCAATGCCCAGGCGGTGGCGGTGGTGGGTTGGCAGGCCCGGGAGTCGCGTCTGCACTGGTTCGGGATCTCCCCCCTGTTTCGCCTGAGCTCCCGGGTAGCGCCGGATCTGGATGCCCTGCTGCGCCCGGCCCTGCAAGACGAGGTGGCGCTGATGCAGGTGCTGGCCTGCCCGCGCCTTGCTCTCGGCATCGATGCGCCCCTGGCCTTTCCCCGCGCCCTCGCCGATCTGCTGGCGGGGCGGGGGAGCGGCTTTCCCGTGCCCCAGCGGGAGATTGACAACCCTTACGCCTACCGGGATTGCGAGCGCTGGCTCCATCAGCACTATGGCAAGAAGCCCCTCTCCGCCACCTTCGACAGGCTCGGCAACAACGCCACCCTGGCCCTCTCCATGCTGCCGCGTCTCGGGGATCTGCAACTGGTGCCAAAACAGGCGAGGGCTGCCGGGCGCGCGGTGCTGGAGGTCTATCCCGCCCTGGCCAAAATGGGGGGCAAAGCCTCTGCGGTGCGGCCCGAGCTGCAACCCCACCTGCCGGCGTCCCTCATCCCTGGAACGGATCCCTATGATGCCGCGCTCTGCGCCCTGATGGCCCTGCAATATGCGGCCGAAGGGGCCGTCACCTCGCTGCCTGCTCTGGTGGACCTGCCGGAGGAGATGGCACCGGACGAAGGCTGGGTCTACCACTTCGCCCGGGATTGAGACGCCCAAGGGCACCACGCTCCCTCTGACGACTGCTGGCGACTCGCTGTAGTCACGGTACTGGTGACGTGACTTGCTGTCGCCACTGCGTATGGCTTGTCGTTGCCACGGTGTCAGGCAAGGGTAGGCCGTGTTCGTCCTGTGATCTTCCGACGTCTCCTTGACCCTTGCCATTGTTGCCTTATTTTGCGACTGCCGACTGCCGACTGCCGACTGCCGACTGCCGACTGCCGACTGCCGACTGCCGACTGCCGACTGCCGACTGCCGACTGCCGACTGGTGCCTTTCCATCGGACCTCATCCTTGATCCCGACTGTTTATGGTTGGTTGAAAAATCACCTTGTATGCCATCAGACAAGAGGCGTCCAGGTACATTTATCACCCCGCAGCAGCGGGGGAGATGGCTCCAGGGTTGTGCAGGAACTGGGTCGTGGCGGTCAAATATGCGGCAGGTTAGGCCTGCAGAAGCATAAATAGGGAGTCAGGGCGTTAATTGCTGGAAGAGCCGTCTCTTCATCCGATATATTGCCTCTTTTCCTCAGGCTTCTTGTGCGGTGGTTTCGATGAAACGCATTCTCTCTATCCAGTCCCACGTGGTGTTTGGCTGTGCCGGCAACAGTGCCGCTGTGTTCCCCATGCGCCGTCTCGGCATGGAGGTGTGGCCCATCAATACGGTGCAGTTCTCCAACCACACCCAGTACGAGGCGGGTTGGCAGGGAATGGCGATGCCGGCGGGCCACATTGCCGCCTTGTGCCAGGGGCTTTGCAATATCGAGGTGCTGGCGCGCTGCGATGCGGTGCTGAGCGGCTATCTGGGCTCGGCGGAGCAGGGGGACGAGATCCTGGCGGTGGTGGCGGCGGTGAAGCGAGCCAATCCGGCGGCCCTCTATTTCTGCGATCCCGTGATGGGGCATCCGGAGAAGGGGTGCATCGTCGCCCCGGGCGTCACCCGCTTTCTCACCGAGCAGGCCCTGCCGGTGGCGGACATCATGGCCCCCAATCTGCTGGAGCTGGAGACCCTGTGCGATGTCCATCTGACAACCCTGGCCCAGACCCGGGTCGCCGCACGCCAGTTGCTGGAGAAGGGGGTGAAGATGGTGCTTGTCAAGCACCTGGGTCGCGCCGCCAGCGTCCCCGGCCGTTTCGAGATGCTGCTTGCCACCCCCGAGGGAGACTATCTGATCGCCCGTCCCCTTTACGATTTCGCGCGCCAACCGGTGGGCGTGGGGGATCTCATCAGTGCCCTGATGCTGGCCAACCTGCAGGCGGGATATGATGGGGTGAGCGCCTTCGAGCGCACCAACGCCGCGGTGGATGCGGTGCTGCGACAGACCTGGGAGGCGAATGCCTACGAGCTGCAGCTCATCACGGCCCAGAGCGCCTTTGCCGATCCGCAGATTGCCCACAGGGCCGAGCGACTGGCCTGACGCCATTGATCAGCCCGTGACGGGACTGGCTGATCAAGGTTCAGCTTGCGGCACTGATCGGTGTTGCATCCTGAAAATGTTCGACCCTGGGGAAGGGGTCGTAGAAGTGGTGCAGCAGGGCCTTCCACTCCTGGTACCGGGGGGAGCCCTGAACCCCCGGGTGTGATCTTCCAACCGTTCCCACTGCACCAGCAGCAGGTAGTGATGGGGATCGTCCAGGGCACGCTGCAACTGGTGGCCCAGGTAGCCGGGCATGGCGTTGATGATGTGCTGGGCCCGGGCGAAGGCCTGCTCGAAGTCAGTGGCCTTGCCGGGAATGATCTGCAGATGGGCGACTTCCAATATCATGATGGCTCCTTGCCGATGAGTCTGATTGAACCAAAAACCTATGTGCGCCGAGCCTTGGAGGGGCAAGACCGGCACGCTGTCCGATCTTGCCAGGCCGTCTGCCTCAGAGCTGCTTGTAGAAGAACTGGGTGGCGGCGAGGGTGCCGTCCCCATTGCGGGCGAAGTCCGGGATCTGGCCGGCCTCCTGATAGCCGAGCTGGCGATAGAGGCTGGAGGCCACGTCGCCGACCCGGGTATCCAGCACCAGCAAGGTACGCCTGGCGTCCCGGGCCCCTTGCTCCATGGCGTTCATCAGGGCGCGGCCCACCCCCTTGCCACGGGCCTGGCTGTGGACCATCAGCTTTTCCACTTCGGCCCTGTGGCCCCCGTTGGCCTTGGTGCACAGGGAGAGCTGCAGGGCGCCCACCAGATGGTGCTGATCAAACGCCACCCAGAGCTTGCGCACTCCATCCGCTAGCTCCCCCTCGATGCCTTGCCAGTACGCCAGCCCCTGCTCTTCCTGCAGGGGAGGCAGAAAGCCCACCGAGGCACCGCTGGCCACGCAATCTTGCAGCAGGGCGATCAGCGCCGGTTTGATGCCTCTGGTGCTCTCGACCTCAAGGATCTCCATTGAATGTCCTCATCTTCTCTCTTGGCCCACGTGGGGGATTAACGTCTCGGGCGCGGACTCTCCTGCCGGTGCCATCATCATCCGGTCAGGTGCGCCGTCTCTTAATGGATCAGTCCCTGCGCTGCCAGCCACTGGAACAGCAGGCGGGAGACGGGGGAGACTTCGGCCAGGTGGCGGCTGTCCAGCCAGCGCAGCTCGGCGATCTCCGCCGAGGCGACGGGCGTGCCGTCGGCGTCCCCCGTGTAGCAACGCAGATTGACATTCACCCCTTGCGGCTTGCCGTCCGCCTGGGCGCTGAACTCGCAGGCGAACGCCAGGGTGTCGGGTTTCAGGGTGACCGCGAGCTCTTCCTCGATTTCACGAACGAGGGCCGCCTCGTCGCTCTCGCCAGGCTCGCGCTTGCCCCCCGGTATGTAGTAGATGTCCTTGCCGTGGGAGCGGGCGCACAGCAGTTGTCCCTCCTTGAAGGTCAGCCAGGCGAGTTTGTCGATCATGGGCAGATTCCTCTTGTTGCTGCTTGTCAAGGGGGGGCTCGCTGCTCGCACAGGGTGCGATAGGAGCGGTTTTCCCGCATCTCGGGCGCCAGTCCCAGCCGGCTAGCCAGCGCCAGCAACTGCGCGCGGTAGGCGGGCAGGGCGGCCTCGTCGTCAGTCATGATGGCGAGCTCGGCAAAATCACCAACGCCTGCCAGGTGATCCACCGTGACGTGGAAGGCCCCCAGAAAATAGATGCTGCGCCGCTTGTCGATGGTCAGCACCGGCTGGTAGCCCAGGGTGCGCACCATGCTGGCCGCCTTGTCTGCATCGGTGATGTTGACCGCCTCGCAGCGATCGGGTCCGGGCCCTTTGACTATCCAGAGCCGGATGCCGCTGGGAGCCATGGTGCGGATGATCAGGCTCTTCTCCTCCCGGGCCAGGGCGCCATCTGCCGTGTCGAAGTAGCAGTCCTGCTCATGATTGTCCGCCACCATCACCTCGGGGCCGAGGGCCGTGAGGGTATGCACAAAGGCGGCGCTGTCCGTCAGGCGGTATTTGAACTCCACCTCGAAGCGCCCCTGAAAGTGGGTGGTCATGGCCTTGCGACGGCTCCCGAACGGCAAATGAATAGGGCAGCCTAGCAAAAGTGCCGGGCTCTCCCAAGCATCGGGATCACAGCTTCGCATCGACTGCCGACTTTATGACCAGATGGTGAGGGAAAATCCGCCCTGGTGCACAGCTTGTGGCCCGGTGGCTGGGCGCCGTACGGGGGCTGTGCTCTAATAAGCTCCCTCTTTGGCGGTATTTCCGCCCTGAACAACGACAACGAGGCGGCGGCCCCGGCCGCGCCAGTGGAGCCACAGATGCAGATCACCTCACAGACCCCCTTTATCGGACTGGGCGTGGCGGGCAACTTCGCCGGTCACCTGGAGCAGGCAGGGGAGGCGGCGGACTTCGTCGCCGTCAAGGTTGACGACAAGGTCGCCCCCAAGGCGCTGTTCCCCTTCTATGTGCCGAACCATCCCGGCCAGCTCGGGGTCTTTCCCCTGAGCGGCGAGGCCATCTTCCTGCCGGAGGCGGCGGTGAGCGGGGACGAGAAGGTGCAGATTGAACCCGAGGTGGCACTGTGGTGCGAGCTGGAGTACGCGGGGGAGCAGGTGGTGGCCATCCATCCCAAGGCGTTTGGCGCCTACAACGACTGCTCCATCCGTCGCCCCAATGCCAAAAAGATCAGCGAGAAGAAGAACTGGGGTGAAGAGAGCAAGGGGCTGGCCGCGAACCTGCTGCCCCTGACCCACTTTGCCGCAGGATGCGAGCTCGATGACTACCGCATCGCCTGCTATCTGGAGCGGGACGGGGAGCTGCACCCCTACGGGATCGACAGCGCGGCGGTGGATTACAGTTACTTCCACGATCAGTTGCTGGCGTGGGCCATCGACAAGTTCAACCATCAGCAGGACGAAGGCCCGGCCGAGCATATCCAGGGGCTGCTGGCCCAGGCGGGGCGCCCGGCCCATGCGCTCATCAGCATTGGCGCCACCCGCTACACCCCCTTTGGCGAGACCCACTTCCTCTCTCCCGGTGACACCGCCTGCGTGGTGGTCTACCCCGCCAGTCGCTACAGCGAGAGCGCCATTCGCGAAGCCATCGCGACCCGCCGCGTTGGCGCCGATGTCTCTGTCCTGCTCCAGGCGGTCAAGACCCGTTGATCGCGATGCCTTCCCAACCTGGGGAGGCATCTTCTTTCTCTTTATGCCTGCGCACACTCCATGCTGGCGTCATGCATGATCAGCCGAAAGAGGAGTGGCAGATCAGGTAGGTTGCCATGGTGGTGATCAGAGAGTGCAGGGAGCAGGATCTGGCGGCTTGCTCAGCCTTTACGCCGAGCTCAGACCACGGGATCCCGTGATGCCGCTTTCCATGGCGATGGAGACGCTCGCGAGCCTGCTGGCCAGGCCCGAGGTGCGGATCATCGCGGCAAAGGTGGGCGGTGAGCTCGCCGCCACCTGCCAGCTCGGGGTGATCCCGACCCTGAGCAACGGCGGCAGGCCCTTTGGCATCATAGAGCACGTGGTAACGGCCTCTGCGTTCCGACGCCAGGGGCTGAGCCAGAAGGTGCTTGAACAGGCGCTCTCCCTGGCCTGGGGGCTGGATGGCTACAAGGTGATGCTGATCTCGGGGGAAGGGCGCGATGAAGCCCATCGCCTCTATGAGAAGCTGGGCTTCAAGGCGGGCATCGAGAAGGGGTTTGTCATCAAGCAGGCAGAGGCCCAGGGCTGCACCTTGACGAGGTTCGGCCCCAAGGCTTAGCATCGGCGCTTTTGCCATAAATTGAGCCAACAATTCATGAAGATAGAACCAGCACAAACCGGGGATTACCCGGCCCTGATCGCTCTCTGGGAGGCCTCGGTACGCGCTACCCATCACTTCCTGCAAGAGGAAGACATCGCCACCCTCAAGCCTCTCATCCTCGAACACTATTTCGATGCCGTGCGCCTTTATTGCGCCAGGCAGGATGGCGTGATCGTCGGTTTTATCGGGGTGGCTGAGGGCAATATCGAGATGCTATTCATCGCTCCCGAGGCGAGAGGGAGTGGGGTCGGCCGCCAGCTGGTGGACCACGCCATCCGTTGCCTGGGGGCGACTCGCGTGGACGTCAACGAACAGAATGCCCAGGCTGTCGGCTTCTACCAGCACCTGGGCTTCGAGGTGACGGGGCGCTCCCCCCTGGATGGCCAGGGCAAGCCCTATCCGCTGCTGCACATGGCCTTGGTCGCCGGTTAAGGGCGCCAGAGCATAAAAAAACCGCCCGAGGGCGGTTTTTTGTTGTTCAGGAGGTTTGGCTTGCGCCCCCTCACTCCTCGCTGGAGTTGTCCTGATAGTCGCCCCGCTGGGCCTTGGGTAGACGGCGCATGGGGGCGAAACCGATGTCCTCGCCCACCACTTCCCGCTTGCGGGCTGGGGCTGGCTTCTTACCGCCATCGCTCTTCGCCTTGCTCTTGCCTGTGGTTGTTTTGCCGTTGCCACCCTTGGTATTGGCGGCGCCACGGGCGCGGGGCGGGTTTTGCACCGGCTTGCTGCCCGGCAGGGTCTGGCGGCTCGGCTTGCCGCTCGGCTCGTATCCTTCCAGGATCTCCACGGTCAGGGATTGGCCGATCAGCGCCTCGATCTCCTTGAGCTGACCCAGCTCGTCCTGGCTCACCAGAGAGATGGCCTCGCCGCCACGGCCGGCGCGGCCGGTGCGGCCAATGCGGTGGATGTAATCCTCCGCCATCTGGGGCAGCTCGAAGTTGATCACGTGGGGCAGCTGATCGATGTCCAGGCCGCGAGCGGCGATGTCGGTGGCAACCAGCACCCGCACCTTGCCTTCACGGAAGTCCGCCAGCGCCCGGTTGCGGGCCCCCTGGCTCTTGTCACCGTGGATGGCGACCGTATCCAGGCCATCTTTCTGCATTTGCTGGGCGAGCCTGTCGGCAATCTGCTTGGTGCGCACGAACACCAGCACCCGCTGCCAGTTGCCACGGCCAATCATGTGGGAGAGCATCTCCCGGCGGCGCTCCCGATCGACCTGGATGATGCGCTGGCTTACCTGCTCTGCGGCGGTGTTGCTGGGATCCACCTCGATGAGGGTGGGATCCTTGAGCAGATCGTCCGCCAGCGCCTTGATGTCATTGGAGAAGGTGGCAGAGAACAGCAGGGTCTGACGCTCCTCCGGCAGGGCCTTCATGATGCGGCGAATGTCGGTGATGAACCCCATGTCGAGCATTCTGTCCGCTTCATCCAGCACCAGTACCTCGAGGGCGCTCAGGGTCAGGGCGCCCTGGGTCAGCAGATCCAGCAGGCGGCCCGGGGTGGCGACCAGAATGTCGACCCCGAGCTTGATGGCGTCCAGGTTTGGCTTGATGCTGACGCCGCCATAGGCGATCAGGGTACGAAACGGCAGGTGGTGGGCATATTTGATGATGCTCTCACCCACCTGGGCGGCCAGCTCCCGGGTCGGGGTCAGCACCAGGGCTCGCACCTGGCGACGACCGCCACGGCCGTGGTTGGCCAGCAGTCGATGAAGCATGGGCAGGGTGAAACCGGCCGTCTTGCCCGTGCCTGTCTGGGCGCCGCCCAGCACGTCCTGCCCGGCCAGGATGGCGGGAATGGCTTGCTGCTGGATGGGGGTGGGTTGTTCGTAACCCAGCTCCTTGACGGCCCGCAGGATGTGCGGTGACAGACCCAGTTCATTGAATGACATGTTCGAGGGACACTCCGAGCCTTGGGCTCAACGGGTGACGGCAGCCTTGGTCCGTCACGACATGGAAAATAGGGTGGGTCGCCATCGAGGCTGGGCCTGAGCCCGGCAAAGCGACCGCACAAGAGAACAGTGGGCGCGTAATATAGCAGATGCGAGGCGTACGCGCAGCAGCCGTGTCGCGAGCGGCGCACGCCCGTCAGAGCAGTCCCTCGATGGCCTGCACCAGATCCTCCGGTCTGGTCTGGGGGGCGAAGCGGTCCACCACCCGGCCTTCACGGTCAATCAGGAACTTGGTGAAGTTCCACTTGATGGCCTCGCTGCCAAGGAGTCCGGGCTTTTGTTCCTTGAGCCAGCGATAGAGGGGGTGGGCCCCGGCGCCGTTGACCTCGCATTTGGCCATCAGGGGGAAGCTGACCGGGTAGTCGAGAGAGCAGAAGCGGGCGATCTCCTCGGCATCGCCCGGCTCCTGATGGCCAAACTGATCGCAGGGAAAGCCCAGGATCTCGAAGCCTTGGGGGCCGAACTGGCGATAGAGGGCCTCAAGCCCGGTGTATTGGGGGGTAAAACCGCAGCGGCTTGCCACGTTGACCACCAGCACGACACGGCCCTGCAGATCGGCGGTGGACCAGGCCGTGCCATCGAGTCGTTGCAGGGGGATGAGGGGCAGGGGCATGGTTTCTCCTGATGCAAGAGGGGCGACAAGGCGCCCGGGGGACAATCCTTGCACGTTAACGGGCCGAGGGCCGGGGAGCAAGGGGGAGGGCGTCTGTGCCCCCCCCAGACTCCTATTGATGGCGGGACTTCTCAAGAGAAGCAATCCGGTTTGTGCCGATGGTCCGAAGTCGTTACAAAGCGCACTCTCTCCCCTCGCTGCGAGCCTATCTTGGACTATCAAGCCGTCATGGATGCCATCTACACCCGGGGTTGGGTGATAGTTGATGATTTTTTAACCGCCGCCGAGGTGGATGCCCTCAAGGCTTGCCTGCCGGACGAGTGGCGACCGGCGGGGATCGGGCGCGAGACCCTGCATCAGGACAACCGCGATATCCGTCGGGATCAGATCCACTGGCTCGACGCCTCCCTCGGCGCGCCGGTGGCCGACTATCTGGCCCGGATGGAGTCCCTGCGTCTGGCCGCCAATCGCAGCCTGATGCTGGGGCTGTTCGACTACGAGGCCCACTTTGCCCGCTACCGTCAGGGGGACTTCTACGCCACCCATCGCGACGCCTTCGCCGGGCGATCCAACCGCCGGCTCACCTCGGTGTTCTACCTGAACAACGACTGGCAGCCAGAGGCGGGGGGAATATTGCGGGTCTATGACGACAGCGAGCAGTTTCTGATGGATGTCTCCCCCCGGGGCGGGCGGCTGGTGCTCTTCCTGTCTGAAGAGTTTCCCCACGAGGTGCTGCCCGCAAGCCGGGAGCGCTACAGCATTGCCGGCTGGTTTCGGGTCAACGGCAATGGCGCCGGGCGGGTCGATCCCCCCCGCTGAGCGCATTTCATCCTGTTTCTGACACAGGAAGAGACTTTTATCTGCCCGGGCAGGGGGAGGTGCGCCCCATCGGCTGACAAGGCTTCCCCTCCCTTGCTACACTGCCCGCACTTATGTTCGTTTCTGGCTTCGTCCGGTTTTCATGCGGTTGGGTTTGACATGGTGATGACGAAGCCGCTTCTCCCAAGGGATCACATCTAATGAAGAACATGCATGTCTTGCTGCTGTGCGGCGGTGGCGGCTCCGAGCACGAAGTCTCGCTGCGCAGCGCCAATTTCCTCGAAAAACAGCTCGGGCTCCTGCCCGGTATCGAAGTGACCCGGGTCGAGATGTTTGCCGACCGCTGGCTCTCCGCCGACGGTCGCGAGTGCAAGCTGGGGCTGGACAAGCTGCTCTCGTTCGACAGCGTGGCCCGTCCGGTGGACTACGTGGTGCCCTGCATCCACGGCTATCCCGGTGAGACCGGCGATCTGCAATCCTTCCTCGAGCTGGCCGGCCTGCCTTATCTGGGTTGTGACGCCGAGGCGAGCAAGGTGTGCTTCAACAAGATCACCACCAAGCTGTGGCTCACCGCCATCGGAATCCCCAATACCCCCTACCTGTTCCTGACCGAGCAGGGCGAGGCGAGCCTGACCGAGGCAAAAGCGGCGCTGGCCAAGTGGGGCAAGGTCTTCATCAAGGCGGCCTCCCAGGGCTCTTCCGTGGGTTGCTACTCCGCCAGCAACGAGGCAGACCTGGTGAAGGGCATTGCCGATGCCTTCGGTTACTCCGAGCAGGTATTGATCGAAAAAGCGGTCAAGCCCCGCGAGCTGGAAGTGGCGGTCTACCAGTATGGTGACGAGCTGGTGGCCACCTATCCGGGGGAGATCTGCGTACCCCAGGACAAGTTCTACACCTATGAAGAGAAGTACAGCAGCGCCAGTCACACCGAGACCGCGCTCAAAGCCGAGGGGCTGACTCAGGCCCAGGCCGATGCCATCCACGAGTACGCCTTGAAGGCGTTCCGTCAGCTCAAGCTGACCCATCTGTCGCGCATCGACTTCTTCCTGACCGAAGAGGGGGAGATTTTGCTCAACGAGATCAACACCTTCCCAGGCATGACCTCCATCTCCATGTTCCCGAAACTGCTGGAGCACCACGGCCACAGCTTCGCGCACTATCTGGAGCAGATCCTGCGAAAGGCGGCCTGACATCGCCAGACCCGGTTGCAACGGATGGTGAGTAGGGGCCTCAGGGCCCCTTTTTTCATGGGGGAAGCGGGCAGAACGCGGGGAGGGAAGGGGGCAGGGCGCCGCCCGGCAAGCCTTGCCGCCAGGAGGGCGCGCCGTTACAATCAGCCCCCTTTTGTCCCGCCACAGGCACCGTCAGAGCCGCGTTCCATGAAGCCCATCCCCGATCACGCCGTCAACCGCCTGCGCATCTGGCGCAAGAGCGTCTCGACCCGACCCTTTCTTGCCCGTGGCGGCAGCGTGCCACGCTGCGATGCCTGCCAGCTGCGCCACGACTGGTGTGCCTGCGACTGGCGCCCGGCGCTCAAGGCCGACGCCGGTTTTTGCCTCATGATGTATGACAGCGAGCCCATGAAGCCCTCCAACACCGGGCGCCTCATCGCCGACGTGCTGCCGGACTCCACCTGGGCCTTTCTTTGGTCGCGTACCGAACCCCATCCCGAGCTGCTGGCCCTGCTGGCGGATCCCGCCTGGCAGCCCTACGTGGTCTTTCCCGCCTGCGAGAAAGCGCCCGACCGCCTGACCGGCGAGGTGGTACTGGCCCCGGGCAAGAAGCCGCTGTTCATCCTGCTGGACGGCACCTGGCCCGAGGCGCGCAAGATGTTCAACAAGAGTCCCTATCTGGACAGCTTCCCGGTGCTCGCCATCAAGCCGGATGCGCTCTCTACCTACGGCATGCGCGTCGCCCACAGCGACGAGCACCTGTGCACCGCCGAGGTGGCCGCCTGCGTGCTGGAAGTGGCCGGGGAGCTACGGGCGGGGCAGGCGCTGCAGCTCTGGTTCAATCTCTTTAGCAGCCGCTACATGGCTGGCCGGGTAAGCCGTGCGCCCGGTGCGGATGAAGCGCCCCTGCTGGAAGGGCTGGAGGCCATCAAGGGCCAGAGCCGCGCTCTGGATTAATCCTCATCAGCAGCCGCTACATGGCTGGCCGGGTAAGCCGTGCACCCGGTGAGGATGAAGCGCCCCTGCTGCAGGGGCTGGAGGCCATCAAGGGCCAGAGCCGCGCTCTGGATTAATCCTCATCAGCTGCCGCTAGATGGCTGGCCGGGTAAGCCGTGCTCCCGGCGCTGATGAAGCGCCCGTGCTGGAGGGGCTGGCGGTTATCAAAGCCCAGAGCTGCGCTCTGGATTAATCCTCATCAGCAGCCGCTACATGGCTGGCCGGGTAAGCCGTGCGCCCGGCGCTGATTAAGCGCCCCTGTTGCAGGGGGTGGCGGTTATCAAAGCACAGACCCTCTCGCACGCTGATTGATGAAAATAAGGAATTAGTTGGCTGCCATTGTTTCGTTGGCTTCATGAGCCTGCCCTCGCTAGGATAGCGACCTGTTGACTCCTTCAGGCTCCAGGCCATGCCGGGCGCCGCCAATCACACGAGGTCTATGGATGGAACTGGAACTGCTCACCCTGGTCGCCCTCTTCGGGGTGGCCCTCATCGCCGGCTTTATCGATGCCATCGCCGGGGGCGGGGGACTCTTGACGGTGCCGGCCCTGCTGGCCACCGGCATGCCGCCAGCCCTGGTGCTTGGCACCAACAAGTTGCAGAGCAGTTTCGGTTCTTTCTCCGCCACCTGGTTCTATGCCCGCAAGGGGCTCCTTGAGTGGGCCATCATCTGGCCGGCGGTCATCTGCACCTTCATCGGGGCGGCCATCGGCACCCTGGCGGTGCAGACCATCGATGCCGCCATCCTGGAGCGGCTGCTCCCCTTCCTGCTGATGGCGTTTGCCTGCTACTTCTACTTCTCCCCCAGGGTGAGCGATGCGGAGAGCCAGCGCCGCCTCACCCCCATGGCGTTCGCCCTGCTGGTGGGCGGGGGCGTGGGCTTTTATGACGGCTTCTTCGGGCCGGGCACGGGGTCGTTTTTTGCCATCGGTTTCGTGGCCCTGGCGGGCTTTGGCATGGCGCGGGCCACCGCCCACACCAAGCTGCTCAACTTCACCTCCAACATCGCTTCCCTGCTCTTCTTCACCCTGGGGGGCAAGGTGGTGTGGAGCGTGGGGCTGTGCATGGCGCTGGGGCAGTTCATCGGGGCGCGCATGGGCTCCAAGCTGGTGCTCAAAAAAGGGGTGAAGCTCATCAAGCCGCTGCTGGTGACCGTCTCCCTGGTGATGTCCGCCAAGCTGGTGTGGAGCCAGTACCCCGAGCTCTTTGCCTGGCTGGACTGAGCCGGTACCCCCCCATGACGAGGGCCCGATCGCAGATCGGGCCCTCTTGCGTTTCAGCCCTGTGCCGTCAGTTGCCGGAAATGGGCTTGCAGCGCCTGCACCAGGCGGGCGATGCGATCGCGCTTGAGGCTGTTTGGCCGATAGACCAGGTGGAGCGGGCGGCCCAGCCCCGGCAGGGGGCGTGCCTGTGTCCCCTGCTCACCCACCAGCGCCAGCAGGCCGGCGGGCAGGAGCACGGGGCCAATGCCTGCCTTGGCCAGTTCGATCAGCGCCAGGTAGGAATCGAGCTCCATGGCGGGGATAAGCCCGAGGGCGGCCAGGGGCTCGCGCAGATAGCGGTTGGAGGGGTTCTCCAGATCCATGGTCAGGATCTTGCGCACCTTGCCCTGCATCCCCTGACTCACGTCGCCTTCAGTCAGTTGCTTGCTGGTCACAGTTTCTTGCAAGGCGCCCTGGTGATCCGGCTGCGCCGCCTCATCCAGAGCGTCCCCCACCAGATAGAAGGGCTCCTCCAGCAGCCGTTCGGCACACAGCCCATGGCCCGGCGGCAGGCGACCGGCGCAGATCCCGAGCAGGGCATCCCCGCCGCGCACCCGGGCCAGAATGACCGGGGTGTGGTGGGTAGAGAGGGCAATGTGGGGATCCCGTTCAAGGTAGGCGTGCATGAAGCGGGCGAGGTAGCCCGCCAGCAGGGTTTCGGAGCAGGCGATGGACAGAGGGGTCTGATCCGTGAGGATCTGGCTGTCCGCCAGCACCCCCTTCATTTCGGCGAGGCTCGGGGCTACCCGGGCGAGCAGCTCACGGGCCTGGGGAGTGAGGCGGATATGACGGCCATCCGGCTCGATGAGCTTCTTGCCAAGGCGCTGCTCCAGCTGGGCGATGCGCTTGCTGACCGCCGACTGACTGATATAGAGGCGGCTTGCAACCTTGGCCATGGTGCCCTCGCTTGCCAGCAGGCAGAGTGTCTCCAGCCCTTCCAGTAACATGCGTCCTCCCTCCTCGTGTGTTGGACGCGGTTACCTTAGGGGCTGGTGGCATCAGGGGCAAGTACCGTTTGCGGCCCTTGATAGCGGCCAGCGCCACGCCTTGACGGGGGGCGCGAAGATCACCAGGTTGCCGATGAGACTCACCACCACGCCGACGATGGAGACCGTCTGCCAGATAAAGCCTTCATAGAAGGTGGAGAGGGTGAGGGCCACCAGGGGGAAGAGCACGGTGGCGTAGGCCGCCTTGCTGGCACCGATGCGCCCCACCAGGGTGAGGTAGGCGGTGAAGGCGATGACGGAGCCGAAGATGGCCAGATAGACCATGGCGGCGAGGTAGCGCGGGTCGGTGGGCAGGGTGAGTGACTGACCGAGTACCGTGACCCAGCCCAGCAGCAGCGCCACGCCGTAGACCATGCCCCAGGGTACCATCTGCAATACGTGATAGCCCTGGCGCTGTCCCCGGGCGGAGACCAGGTTGCCCAGGGAGAAGCAGAGAGTGCCGGCGCAGGCAAAGAGCAAGCCCTTCCAGCCGTTTGCACCCAGTTGCGCATCCGCCAGCACCGGCCAGAAGAGCAGCAGGGTGCCAAGCAGCCCCAGCAACGATCCTTGCAGCCAGCGCAGGCCCGGTCGTTTACCCTCGAACAGCCAGAGATTGAGGCCGTTGAAGATGCTGGCGCTGGCGAAAATCACCGCCGACAGGCCGCTCGGGATATAGAGGGTGGCGTGGTAGAAACAGAGGAAGTTGGTGGAAAAGAGCAACGCGCCGAGCAGGGCAGCATAACGCTGGCCCGCCCAGGGCAGTCGTGGAAACTTGCCGCTCACCGTGAGCAGGGCGAACAGGGCCAGGGCCGCCAGGGCGAAACGATAGAGCACCGAGACCTCGATGGGGATGGGGCCGAGCTGCCAGGCGATGGCAATCCAGGTGCTGCCCCAGATGAGGACGGTGGAAACATAGAGCATCAGATTCATGGTGTGATCCCATCAAGAGAAGATGATGTGATCAGCATGAACCGGGAGGCGGGGCGCCGGCTTGCACCATCTTGCGGTTTTTTCAACGGAGGCGCAGCCTTTGACCATGAGGCGCGATAAGATGGCGACAGGAAAGGGGCGGCAAGTGCCAGAGAGGGACGCAAGCGTGCAGCATGCCATGCAGCAGACAAGACAGGCGGGGGTCTTTGATGCCCTGGTGAGCACCGGTGCCAGGCTGGAGGACTCCTGCTGGCTGGAGCCCGGGCTCGGGGTGGCGAGCTGGTGCAACCGCTACGATCAGACCCGCTACCACAAGCCGGGCAACCACACCATCAGCGTCTACCTGCAGGGGGGCGAGCAGACCGAGCGGCTGGACGGCCCCGGTGGCCATGGCGGTGCGGGCAAGGTGTGCATCATGCCGGATCACCACAGGTCCGAGTGGCTGGTGCGCGAGGAGTTTCGCTTCTTCCACCTCTACTTCACCCCCGGCCACTTCACCCGTATCGCCGAGCAGGCGTGCGACAAGGAGGGGCGTCATCTGCAACTGGAAGACAAGACCTTCATCGACGATCCCCAGGCGGCGGCCCTGGTGCAGGGGCAATTGATGAAGCTGGATTGGCAGCACGGCATCGATCGCATGGCGCTCTCCCACGGTGCCTGGATGCTGATGCTGCACGCCTATCGCCATCACACTCGCGAGGCCCCGGCGCTGCCGGAGGTACGCGGCGGTCTGGCCCCCGCCGTGGTGCGCCGGGTGCAGGAGTATCTGCAGGCTCACCTGGCCGAGCCGGTCACCCTGGGAGAGCTCGCCCGGGAGGCGGGTCTGAGCGAATACCACTTCGCCCGGATGTTCGGGCAGAGTCTGGGCTGTCCGCCCCACCGCTACCTGCTCGGGCTGCGGCTCAAGCGGGCCAAGCAGTTGCTGGCGGGAAGCGAGCCTCTGGCCAGCATCGCCGCCCAGTGCGGCTTCTCCTCCCAGGCCCATTTTGGCAACCGCTTTCGGGAGGCGTTCGGCCTGAGCCCGGGCCAGTGGCGAGCCCAGTTGTCATTCTCCTGTCACAGATAACCCTGAGACTCTGGACAAAAGAGGTGTACCCTCTGTCTCTTGTCCATTGAAAGGAATGCCCATTGAATCATCGCAAACGTCAGACCCGTACTCGCCATCTCTGGTTCAACCACTGGAATGCCCCCCTCTATCGCGCCACCCAGCCGACGCCGCCCGAACCGCTCGTTCCTCACAGTTCCCGCTGAAAACGCCGTAACCCGATAGGATTTTTCCGGCAACTTTGCCACTATTGCGCCATCAGGATGGACTGGATATGGCCGCATGTTTCTGGAACGCATTGAAGTCAAAGGTTTTCGCGGAATAAATCGCCTCTCTCTCGGGCTGGACAACACCACTGTGCTCATCGGCGAAAACGCCTGGGGCAAATCCAGCCTGCTGCGGGCCCTCTGGTGCCTGCTGGGGGATGCCGAGCCCTATCAATTTGGTCAGGATGATTTTCACCGGCCTGAAGATCCCGAGCTCGAACCCTCGCGCACGCTGCAACTGGTGCTCACCTTCAGCGAGTATCGTCCCCAGATGTGCCAGCACTCCCGCCGTCTGGCCCGCCTCGGCGCGGCCTGGATCCCCCACAAGGACAAGTTCCACCGGGTGCATTATCGTGCCAGTGCCGAGTTGCAGGACGATGGCAGCGTGCTCACCACCCACGACTTTCTCGACGGCATCGGCAAGAGCCTGGCCATCGACAACAATGAGGCGCTGGTACGTCTGCTCATTACCATGAACCCGGTGTTCAGGCTGCGGGATGCCCGTACCGCCCGGGAGGGCATCGAGCGGCTGCCCTGGGGGGATCTGTGCGAGCAGCGGCTGGACGAGCTGGCCGGCAAGCTCACCGACGAGCCCCAGCGCATCGGCGAGCCTGAACTCAAGGAGGCGCTGCAGGCGGTGCAGCAGTTGATGGAGCACTACTTCAGCGCCCTGGCACCCATCAAGCACAAGCCTCGCAGCCAGCGGGATATCGTCAATCGCCCCATGACCCTGCGCAATCCCGGCAACCTGCAGGTGCTGCTGCGCAATGCGGACAATCGGGCACTGCAACTGGCCATGGCGGGCATGGCGGCCATGCTGCTCCACGCTCGGGGCAACCGGGAGCTGGAGGAGGGGGCCAGACCCATATTGATGCTGGAAGACCCAGAGAGCCGCCTGCATCCCACCATGCTGGCCCTGGCCTGGGGTCTGCTGGAGCAGTTGCCCGGCCAGAAGCTGCTCACCACCAACTCGGGGGACCTGCTCTCCTCCTTGCCCCTCAATCAGGTGCGTCGTCTGGTACGCCGCCAGCAGGACATCCTCTGCCATCAGTTGGGAGGGGAGCGCTACAGCAGCGACGATCTGCGCAAGATTGCCTTCCATGTGCGCATCAACAGGCCCATGTCGATGTTTGCTCGCTGCTGGCTGCTGGTGGAAGGGGAGACCGAGATCTGGCTGCTCTCGGAGCTGGCCCAGATCTGCGGCTACAGCCTGCGGGCGGAGGGGGTGCGCATCATCGAGTTCGCCCAGTGCGGCCAGGCTCCTCTCATCAAGGTGGCCCGGGACTTTGGCATAGAGTGGCACCTGCTCACCGACGGTGACGAGGCGGGCGCCAAGTATGCAAGCTCCGCCCGCTCCCTGCTCAAGGGGGAGCGCGAGCGGGATCGGCTGACCCAGTTGCCGGCGGCAGACATAGAGCACTACCTCTACCAGAACGGGTTCGAGGGGGTGTTCCGGCGTGAGGCGGGGGTCGGGGGGCGCTCCACCCTCAACGCCGGGCGCATCATCGCCAAGGCGATCCACCATCGCAGCAAGCCAGGCATGGCCCTGGCGGTGGTGGAGGAGGCGGAGCGCCTCGGCAGCGAGCACATTCCCCCTGTGCTCAAGCAGATGTTTGCCCGGGTGGTTGCCCTTGCCCGGGGACAAAGCTGACCGGCGACGTTGGGAAGACGGAGGGAGTTTGGATATACTCCCTGCCTCTTGTCCTTCCTTACCCTGTGATGGGTGCACCCGCACCCGGACTGCTGCCGGAGACCCTATGTTCGTCCAACTTCCTTTTTGGCTCTTCCCCCTGACCGGTCTGATGGCCCTGGGAGCCCTGATCGCCGTGGGGCTCGTCCTGTGGCGCGGGGATCTCTGCCCGGGCCAGCGCTCGCGGATCACTACCCAGCTCTTCTCGGTCTGGGTGATCACCGGGCTCTCCCTGATGCTGGCGGTGGAGGCCAAGGTTGCGGGCTGGCTCATCTGGAGTGGGGGGGCCGCCCTGGTGCTCGGTATCGTGCTCTCCCTGGTCCAGTCTCGCCTGGAGGGCAAGCGCGCCATCCCCGCCACCCTGCTGTGGTTGCCCGCCATGCCGCTCGCCCTCTACGGGCTGGGTCTGATGCAGATCCAGGGCTGGCTCGGCGGCCTGCTGCAGATGGTGCTGCTGGGGTCGGCCTTTGCCCACCTGATGCTGCTACGTGCCCGCCACCGCCTGCAAGCCTTCAATCTGCTGCTGCCCCTGGCGGGGCTCGTCTCCGCCATCCTGAGTCTTATCTGGCTGGCGGTGCTGGTGGGTTGGCAGGGGAGCAGCGCAGGGCTCGACCCGCTGATCCCCGGGGTAGTGACCCAGGCTGGCCTGCTGGTCGCAGCCCTGCTGCTCTGGTTCAGCCCCATCTACCGTCAGCAGGAGACGGCCCCTGTGGTGGTCTCCGTGACCCTGTGCGGCCTCATCATCGCCCAGATTGCGGCGACCAGCGTGTTGCACCAGCTGGCCTGATCCCGGCGCATCCTCCCGCCCGCACCTTGTTGTGCGGGCTTTTTTTATGGCAAAGAGGGGCAAGTCGGGGGGAGCGCGGGGAGGGGCCTGAGGGGCGAGAGATCGCTAGCTGCCTGAAAAAACTGCGATTTGTTGCAAAAGAGCGCAGTATGTGACGGTTTAATCCCCGAATAAACTTTTTTTAGGATATTTACTTGCAATCTCAGCGTTGGCGCCTATTATGGGCGACCTCGGACGCGGGGTGGAGCAGCTCGGTAGCTCGTCGGGCTCATAACCCGAAGGTCGTCGGTTCAAATCCGGCCCCCGCAACCAACCATTTGTGTCCATGGCAAGCGCATAGCGCAGCGGTGGAGACGAAGACAGCAAGAAGCAACTGCTCTGCTTTTTGTGGTGGCAATACAATTCGGACGCGGGGTGGAGCAGCTCGGTAGCTCGTCGG
>NZ_JBFOCV010000038.1:0-154552 GCF_040907975.1 Aeromonas sp. s10
CACCCAATACAAGAAACCCCGCTCACTCGAGCGGGGTTTTTTATTGCCTGAAATTCAGCCCTCACTGGAGGGCAAACGGGCACTATGGTGCTGTTTCTCGCCGTGTTTTCTGATACTCGCATTCATCATCCCAGCCAATATCGACTTGTTTGTGGCTTGTCTCTGCTCAACATCTATTCGAAAGCCTGCGTTCTGGATATAAAAAGCACAGAATGTGATGCTTCTACCTTTCTTGTCATGCCTGCTCTGGTTTAATTCCCGGGTCCACATCGATGGACCAAGGAATCACAATAATTTGAGGAATGGACACATGTTCAAAAGAACAGTAACGATGATGCTGGCGGCGGGAACCCTGGTATTAGGCGGTTGCGCATCCAATGGTGCTGCAGAGCAGGCGGCGGCGGACAACAGTGACTTCGGCGGCAAGTCCATCTACCTGCGTGGTGAGATGAACGACTGGATGGCCACCGACGAAAGCAAGGTCGTCAAGGTTGCCGACAAGCTCTACATGGCCAAGGGGACGCTCAAGAAAGAGTGGGCTCCTTACAAGTTCAAGTTTGCCGACTCCGGCTGGAGTTGTGGCACCAACTTCGGTTACAAGAGCCCGAGCGATGGCGTTGCCGTGCTCGGCGGGGAACCTGTACCGGTCAACCCGTGCTCCAAGTATGAGGACATGAAGTTCTCGCCCGAGGCGGATGGCGTCTATGAGTTCTATCTGAATATGGCGGGTGAGACACCGAGCGTATACGTCAAGAAACCCTGAGATAGTCTCTCGCTTTAAATCTCTCGGAAATTGAACCGGTTAAATGCCCTGGCCCAGAAATCTGCTGGCCGGGGCATTTTTTTAGGATAGAATCGGCGCCCTTACGACGGATAAATCACAACATATTGTGTTTTAAGTCCTTAAACTTACTACTGGTAGTATTTTTGTCACGATATTGCCCCATTCACAGGAGGTTGATTGACCATGGCTAAATCCATTCCGGTACTGGAGGGCGTCACCGCCAGCCGCCAGATCCCTCTGCAGGAGACGTCTCTCGAGATCTGGGACAGCAAGTATCGTCTCAAGAGCAAGGATGGCGCCCCCATCGACGGCTCCATCGACGAGACCTACCAGCGTGTCGCTCGCGCGCTGGCTGCGCAGGAGCGCGAACCCGACACCTGGTATGAACCCTTCCTGTGGGCCCTGCGCAATGGTGCCATTCCAGCGGGCCGTATCACCTCCAACGCCGGGGCGTTTGAGCACAAGCCGGCGACCTCCACCATCAACTGCACCGTCTCCGGCACCATTGAGGATTCGATGGACGATATCCTCGGCAAGGTGCACGAGGCGGGGCTGACCCTGAAGGCGGGTTGCGGCATCGGTTACGACTTCTCGACCCTGCGACCGCGTGGAGCCTTCGTCTCGGGAGCGGGGGCCTATACCTCCGGGCCGCTCTCCTTCATGGATATCTACGACAAGATGTGCTTTACCGTCTCCTCTGCCGGTGGCCGTCGTGGCGCCCAGATGGGCACCATGGATATCCGTCACCCCGACGTCGTCGAGTTCATCCAGGCCAAGCGGGAGGATGGTCGGCTGCGTCAATTCAACCTCTCCCTGCTCATCACCGAAGAGTTCGTCAGTGCGGTGAAAGAGGATGCACCCTGGCAACTGATCTTCCCCTACACCGCCAAGGAGGTGGAGCAGGATGGCATCGTGCTGGATGACCCTGCGAGGGTGGTCTGGGCGGACTGGCCCAACAAGGAGGGTGTGGTGATCAACGAGCTGGGCCAGGTGGCCTGCAAGGTCTACAAGACCCTGCCCGCGCGCAAGCTGTGGAACGTCATCATGACCTCTACCTACGACTATGCGGAGCCCGGTTTCATCCTGATCGACAAGGTGAACCAGATGAACAACAACTGGTTCTGCGAAGAGATCCGTGCCACCAACCCCTGCGGTGAACAGCCTCTGCCGCCCTATGGGGCCTGCCTGCTGGGCTCGGTCAACCTGACCACCTTCGTGCGCGATCCCTTCACCGAGCAGGCCGCCTTCGACTGGCCCGCGTTTCGCAAGGTGGTGGCCATCTTCACCCGCATGCTCGACAACGTGGTGGAGATAAACCAGCTGCCGCTGGCCAAGCAGCGCGAGGAGATCACCGCCAAGCGTCGCCACGGCATGGGCTTCCTGGGGCTGGGCTCGACCCTCACCATGCTGCGCATCAAGTACGGCTCTGCGGCCTCCGTCGCCTTCACCGAACAGGTCTCCCAGGAGCTGGCGATGACCGGCTGGCAGGAGTCTCTGCGTCTGGCGAAGGAGAAGGGGCCGGCCCCCATCATGGAGCAGGAGTTCGAAGTCACCGGCAAGATGCTGCGTCTGCGCCCCGAAATGGCGGCAGATGGCATCAAGCTCGGCGACAAGGTGAAGGGCAAGGTGTTGCATGCCCGCTACAGCCGCTATATGCAGCAGGTGGCCGAGGTGGATCCTGCTCTGGTAGCCGAGCTGGCCGAGGTGGGTGGACGCTTCACCCACCACAGCAGCATAGCGCCGACCGGTACCATTTCCCTGTCGCTCGCCAACAACGCCAGCAACGGCATCGAGCCGAGCTTTGCCCACCACTACAGCCGCAATGTCATCAAACCGGGCAAGAAGAGCAAGGAGAGCGTGGATGTCTACTCCTTCGAGCTGCTGGCCTATCGGGAGCTGGTGAACCCGGCCGCCATGCCCTATGCCGAGGAGGAGGGTAGCCGCCTGCCGGATTACTTCATCACCGCGGACGACATCACGCCGACCGGGCACGTGGATATCCAGGCGGCGGCTCAGCGCTGGATCGACTCCTCCATCTCCAAGACCGCCAACGTGCCGACCGATTTTCCGTTCGAGCAGTTCAAGGATATCTACCTCTATGCCTCGGACTCCGGCCTCAAGGGCTGTACCACCTTCCGCTTCAACCCGGCCGCCTTCCAGGGCGTGCTGGTGAAGGAGAAGGATCTGGAGAACACCAGTTACGAGTTCACCCTGGAAGATGGCACCGTCATCACGGCGAAGGGAAACGAGGAGATCGAATACGATGGCGAGCTGCACACCGCCGCCAACCTCTATGACGCCTTGAAAGAAGGCTATTACGGCAAGTTCTGAGGACGAGACATGGTCAAGAAGATCGACAGAAAAATCGTCGCCTACAAGGTAAAAACCCGGGATGAGCCGCAAGATGCGCCGACGCCCAAGGATGACGTGGTGCACATGCATGAAACCGTGCTGCGCCCGGAGCGGTTGATGGGCACCACCTACAAGCTGAAAACGCCGGAGCATGTCTCCGAGCACTCGCTGTTCATCACCATCAACGACATCATTCTCAACGAGGGCACGGTGCACGAGACCCGGCGCCCGTTCGAGATCTTCATCAACTCCAAGAGCCTGGAGCACTATCAGTGGATAGTGGCGCTGACCCGCATCATCTCGGCGGTGTTTCGCAAGGGAGGGGACGTCACCTTTCTGGTGGAGGAGTTGCGCTCCGTGTTCGATCCCAAGGGGGGGTACTGGAACAAGGGCAAGTACGTGCCCTCTCTCATCGCCGAAATTGGCAACGTGATCGAAACCCATCTCACCGAGATCGGCATGCTCAAGGTGCCCGGGCTGGACGAGCACCAGCAGGCGTTCCTGGCCGAGAAGCAGGCGCAATTGCAGGCACAGCAACAGGCAGAAGAGCAGCCGGCGGGCAGCGGTTTCCCACCCAGTGCCGCGCTCTGCTACAAGTGCCACACCAAGGCGCTGGTGCAAAAGGATGGCTGCATGACCTGTCTCAATTGCGGGGATTCCAAGTGCGGTTGAGGTGCTGATTGCCACCAAAGGCCGGCAACATGCCGGCCTTTTCGTTGCTGATTTTATGTTCGAACGACGCCCGTGATGGCAGCGATTTGTTGCGCACCGGTAAATTCGGGCGTAGCGTTGGGGGTAATAAAACTGTCACGGCCGTGTGGTTTCAATGACATCTGAGATTCACACACGTGGCACCTTCAGTGCCAAGGAGGATGCTTATGGACAACACGGACCGAAAGCTGTTTATCCTGGATACCAACGTTCTGCTTCACGAACCCCTCGCCATCTACTCCTTCAAAGAGCACGACGTGCTCATCCCCATGACGGTGCTCGAAGAGCTCGACAACATCAAGGATCGCCAGAAGGACGTCAGCCGTGATGCCCGCATCGCCATCCGTGCCCTGGAAGATGTGTTCCGCGATGCGACTCCGGAGCAGATAGTGCAAGGAGTGGCACTGGCCGGCGAGGCGAGCGGCCGTATCTCCATCTTCAGCGATCACCATCTGCCCCAGGATGCCGAGGTGTTCACCGACAAGGAGGCGGACAACCGCATCATCAACGCCGCCCTCTACCTGCAAAAGCACGAGATGAAGCGTCAGGTGGTGCTGGTCACCAAAGACATCAACATGCGCCTCAAGGCCAAGGGAGCAGGTCTTGCCCATGTGGAGGATTACCGCAGCGACCAGCTCATCGACGACATCCGCCTGCTCGCCAAGGGCTTCCAGGTGGTGCCCGGCAGCTTCTGGGAGCGGGTCGGCGAGTGCGACAGCGAAACCCATGGCCGCGATACGGTCCACGTTATCGATGCCAACCTGCTGGAGGGAGTCCACGTCAACCAGTACCTGCTGGACGAGGAGAACTTCTTTGCCGCGCGGGTACTGAGCCACGACGGCAACAAGATCCGCCTGAAAGATCTCGGCCGCGAGCGGCTGATGTCCCGCAAGGCCTGGGGGGTGCATCCCAAGAACGTCTATCAGGGCATGGCGCTGGATGCCCTGCTGGATCCGCACATCGACCTGGTGATCCTGACCGGCCCGGCGGGCTGCGGCAAGACCCTGCTTGCCATGGCGGCGGCGCTGGAGCTGGTGATCGAGAAGGGGATCTACGAGAAGGTGATCGTCACCCGCAATACCCCGGAAATTGCCGAGAGCATCGGCTTCCTGCCCGGGACCGAAGAAGAGAAGATGATGCCCTGGCTGGCGGCGGTGACCGACACCCTGGAGGTGCTGCACAAGCAGGACGAGAACATGAGCGGGTCGCTCAGCTACATCATGGAGAAGGCCAATATCCAGTTCAAATCGGTCAACTTCATGCGCGGGCGCAGCATCCAGAACACCTTCGTGCTGCTGGACGAGTGCCAGAACCTGACCGCGTCCCAGATCAAGACCATCATCACCCGCTGCGGGGAGGGGACCAAGATCGTCTGCTCCGGCAACCTGGCTCAGATCGACTCCAACTACCTGAGCCCGGTGACCTCGGGTCTGACCTACATCGTCGAGCGGTTCAAGGACTTCGACGGCAGTGCCAACATCTTCCTGAACGGGGTGGTGCGCAGCAGGCTGGCTTCGTTCGCCGAGGAAAATCTCTGATTTGACGGGATCTCTGCATGAGAAAGGGGAAGCCGGACGGCTTCCCCTTTTTTGATCCCGCCTATCTCATGCCTCTCTCGGTCGGCCCAGGTAGCGCAGCAGCCCGGGGTGATCGCTGCTGTGCAGGATATCCGGCTTGCCCTGCAAGGCGATGCGCCCTGCGTCGATGAAAAGCACCTGATCGGCGATGAGCTGGGCATCGTCCTGGGAACGACAGGGAGAGACCATCAGCTTGTCAGCCCTTCACTGTGGCGCCAGAGCGCGGCCCAGGTAGCGCAGCAGCCCCGGGTGATCGCTGCTGTGCAGAATATCCGGCTTGCCCTGCAAGGCGATGCGTCCCGCGTCGATGAAGAGCACCTGATCGGCGATGAGCTGGGCATCCTCGGGGTTGTGAGAGACCATCAGCACGGTGATGCCCTGCTCGCAGGCGAGGCGGGCGACCTCCGCCAACATCTCCCGCCGCAGGGCCGGATCGAGGGCCGAGAAGGGCTCGTCCAGCAGCAGCAGCGGCCTGCCCCGCACCAGGGCGCGGGCCAGCCCCACCCGCTGCTGCTGGCCGCCGGAGAGCTGCTCCGGCAGGCGCGTCAGCATCTCCCCCAGGCCCACCTTGTCAGCGGCCTCCTGCACCTGCCTTTTCTGGGCCGGATTCAAGCGCAGGCCGGGATGCAGGCCGATGGCGATGTTGTCGAACACCGACAGGTGCAGGAAGAGGTTGTGATCCTGGAACAGGGTGGTGACCGGGCGCTCGGCGGGGCCCAGTGACAGCAGATCCTGGCCGTCGAAGGTGAGGGTGCCCGACTCCACCGGCACGAAGCCCGCGATCATGCCGAGCAGGGTGGACTTGCCGGCGCCGCTCGGACCGATGAGGGCGGTGATCTCCCCTTTGGGCAAGGTCGCACTGAAGGTCACCTGCCAGTCGGGATAACTGGTGACCAGTTCCTCAATTACCAGCATGTTTGGCTCCTGAATGTCGTTTTATAGAACAACAAGTAAGAAAAATTGATGAAAGGCAGCGTGAGTGACTGCTCCAAGGGGCGCCCCAGGGGCGTGCCCGGCCGGATCCTGGGGGCAGGGAGGCGGCAATGCCGCCGGGGATCAGTGATCCACATGCCTGCCTCCCAGTCCCCGCTCCACCAGCCAGAACAGGGAGAAGCAGAGGGTGAGCAGCAGCAGGGCGGTGGCGGCCGCCTCGGTCAGCCGGTAGCTGCCGAGCTGCTGATAGAGCAGCCAGGGCAGGGTAGTGAGGGTCTGGCTACCGAACATGGCGATGGCCCCGAGATCCCCGAGGGACAATATCATCGAGAGCGCCATGGCCAGGGCCAGCGGACGGCGCAGCAGGGGCCATTCCACCAGGCGCAGGCGATGCAGGCCGCGCACCCCCAGGCTGTCCGCCAGCCGATCGTACTGGCGCACCACCAGTTGCATGGGGGCCGAGAGGGTGCGCAGCACATAGGGCAGCGCCATCAGGGCGTTGACCAGCACCACCAGCCAGGGGCCCAGGGCAAAGACGTCGGTGAAGGGCATGAACAGGATGAAGAGGCCGGTGGAGAGCACCACCGCCGGGATCATCAGGATCATGGAGCCGCTGGCCTCCCACAGGGCGGCGGCCCGCCGTTTGCGATCCCGCACCCTCAGATGCCGGCTGGTGAGCAGCAGCCCGGCGCCGAGCAAAGTGGCCAGGGAGCCCGCCGCCAGGGCTATGCCCAGGGACTGCCCCCCTGCCTGCCACAGCCGGGGTGAGCCGAGCGCCGCCAGCAGACCGGGGTTGAACCCGGCGACCACGATGGCCAGCAGGGGCGGCAGGAAGATGGCGAGCCCCATGGTCAGGGCCAGTCCATCCACCAGAGCGCTGCCCTTCTGGTGTCTGTCGGGACGCAGGCAGGGGCGACGGCTGGTGAGGCGACTGGCCGGGGTGGTCTGCAGCTTGTGTTGCAGCAGGAGCAGGGCCAGGGTCAGCAGCAGTTGCACCAGGGCGAGCCCGCCAGCGGTGGCGAGATCGAAGTCAAAGCGCAGCGCCTGGTAGACAGCCACCTCCAGTGTGGTGGACTTGGGGCCGCCCCCGAGCGCCAGCACTGTGGTGAAGCTGGTGAAGCAGAGCATGAAGATGAGGCTGGCGAGCCCCGGCAAGATGCTGCGGATGAGCGGCCACTCCAGCAGCCGGAAGATGTGGGAGGAGCGCATGCCGAGCTGGCTGGCGAGGCGCCAGGAGGACTCGGGGATGCTCTCTATGCTCTGCAGGATGAGGCGGGCGGCCAGCGGCATGTTGAAGAAGACATGGGCCAGCAGGATGCCGAACAGGCCGTAGAGATAGTTGCCGGGATCCAGGCCCAGGCCGTGCAGCAGTTGCGGCAGCCAGCCCTGGCGACCGTGCACCGCCACCATGCCGAAGATGGCGATGATGACCGGCAACACCAGGGAGAGACCGAAGAGCTTGAGCAGCAGGCGGCGTCCGGTGAAACGGCGTCGCGCCAGGGCTCTGGCCACCGGGATGGCAAGTCCCAGGCTCAGCAGGGTGGAGAGCAGTGCCTGCCAGAGGCTGAAACCCAGCACGTGGCGCAGGTAGGGATCGCCTAGCAGGGCGCGGGGGGAGAGGGCCCCCGCCTGCCACAACAGGGCGACCAGCGGCCCAATGGAGAGCAGCAGGATGACCAGGGTGGCTGCACTGCCGGGCAGCCACCAGAGGGTGCGACGACCTGAACTCACTGGGTGACGGCTTGCAGCCATTCGCGGATCCACCCCTTGCGGTTGGCGGCTACCTCGTCAGAGCTGAAGGTGAGTGGCTTAGCTACGGTGATCATCTGTTCGAACCCCTTGGGCAGCGCCACGTCTGTCACCGGATACATCCAGTTGCCGCCGGGGATCTCGTTCTGGAAGGCGGGGCTCACCATGAATTGCAGGAACTGGTCAGCCAGTTTGCCCTGTGTGGCGCCCTTGAGCTTGGCTGCTACTTCCACCTGGCGGTAGTGACCCTCCTCGAACGCGGCCGCCCGGTACTGGGGTTTGCTCTCGGCAATCAGGTGATAGGCGGGGGAGGTGGTGTAGGAGAGCACCATGTCCGCCTCGCCGTCGAGGAACATGCCGTAGGCCTCTGACCACCCCTTGGTGACGGTGACCGTCTTTTTGGCCAGTTGCGCCCAGGCGGTCGGTGCCTCATCCCCGTAGACCGACTTCATCCAGAGCATCAGGCCCTGACCCGGGGTGGAGGTGCGGGGATCCTGATAGATCACCTTGATATCGGGGCGCGCCACCAGCTCCTTCAGGCTCTTGGGGGGCTGCTTGAGCTTGTTGCTGTCATAGACGAAGGCGAAGTAGCCGTAGTCATAGGGGACAAAGGTGTCATCCTGCCAGCCACCCGGCACCTTGAGGTCATCGAGCCTGGTGGAATGAGGGGCGAACAGGCCGCTCTGCTTGGCCTCGCTGATGAGGGCATCGTCCAGCCCCAGCACCATGTCGGCCTTGCTGTGCTGGCCTTCCAGCCGCAGCCGGTTGAGGATGGCGACGCCATCCTCGAGGGGCACCAGATTGAGGGTGCAGCCGCACTCCTTCTCGAAGGCCTGCTTGATCTTGGGACCCGGCCCCCATTCGGCGGCGAAGGAGCCGTAGGTGTAGACGGTGAGGGTGTCGGCGGCAAACGCCTGGGCAGAGAGTAGGCTGGTGGCGATCAGCAGCAGGGTCTTCATCAATGGCACTCCTGTGGATATCGGGGTGCTCATCAATGGCACCTCGCGTGTGGTGAGCGCCGGCGGATGAGGGCACAAAAAACGCGCGCCATGCCTCAAATTCCTCCGCCAGCATTATCTGGATCAGGTTCACGGGTATAATCTCAGCGGTAAACCGCACCCCGTTTGAGCAACGCATCGCATTGTATTGGCGTTCCTGGGGGGAGGCCAGCACTATGTTTCACGGGCCGCATCGTGCGAGCCACCACCAAGGAGGAAGTCCCCAGTGATCACCAGCACCAAGGAAAGACGTGCCTTCCAGCGCATGGTCATCAATGCCCCCGTCACCCTGTTCCAGCATCAGCAGGTGCTGGAGGGGGTCTGCCGGGATCTCAGCGCCAACGGCATGGGCGTCGAGGTGAACAAGCACGAGTTCGATCTGGCCCAGCCCATCCGGGTGAGCCTGGCGACCAGCAGCAATCTTCTGCCTCCCTTCGAGGCCCAGGCCCGCATCGTGCGGGTGCTGGAGGAAGAAGACGGTCTCCTGCTGGCGCTGGAGTTTCTCTCCCTCACCTGAGACCCGGGCGCCCGTCCTCCTCGAGACAGGCCAGCCATGGGCTGGCCTGTCTCATTTCCCCTCATCCTGCACCGGCTGCACGCTCAACTGGCCGCTGTCGACCAGCGTCTTGCTGGTGGGCGCGAGCTGGCCCATGGGCAGCTGTGCCGGGCCGGTCGGCTCCATCAGGAGGTAGGTCTCCCCCGCCCGGCTCAAGGTGGCCTCCCCCGGTTTGGCTGGCAGGGCCACCCCCAGCAGGGCGTGTCCCGGCACGAACACCATGGCCTGCTTGAGATCGGGATACCCCTGGGCCAGCAGGGCGGCCATCAGGGTCACCTTGCTGTCGCAATCCCCCCGGTTCTGCTCCAGCACCTGGCGCGGGCTCAGAAACCCCTTGCCAGAGCGGCCCGACTGGCTGTCGAGCAGTTGATAGGGGATGGCCTGGATGAAGTCGAGCATGTGGGCCACCGTCTTCTGGCGCGCCTCGGTCTCGGTGGCCCCTTCCTGCTTGAGCTGCTCCATCAACGGGGCCAGTTCGTCCCGGCTCTCCAGGGCGATGCGCACATGATCCTGCTTGATGGCGGGAGCGCCGTCGGGGGCAGTGAAGGGCTGGAAGTAGTGCTGCGTGAGCCAGGCGGCCTCCAGTTTGGCCTGCTCGGGCTTGACCCATTGGGAGGCTTCCCGCGCCTTGTCGGCGTTGCGGCTCTTGATGCTGAGGCTCATGGCGGGGCGAACGAGGGAGAACTGCACCTCGGGGAACGCCAGGGGGGCCTGTTGCAGCAGGCTTTGCAGTACGTCTTCCTGCATCCTGGCCGGACGGTAAGCGATGAGAGGGAGCAGCTTGCCCGCCTCCAGCCGGTAGCTGAGCTGCTGCGCCTTGCCCTCTCTGTCCTGCCAGCCGACATTGAGCTGACCGCCACTGTTGGTGAAAGAGGTCTGTCCGCCCAGGGCCGGGAGGCTGAGCAGCAGGCAGAGCAATGAAAGGGCGCCCCTTGCGGACATAGGTGTCTCCTGTCGGACATGCAGAGGTGGCGGGCTTTGTACAGCGACCCGACAATAAAACAGGGAGCCTCGGCTCCCTGTTGATTCTACTCGCTTTCTTGTCGCAGGCTCGTCAAATCCAGCTTGGCTGCTTCGCCTCGAAGGCGCTGATGGCGGCCTCGTGCTGCAGGGTCAGACCGATGGCATCCAGCCCGTTGAGCAGACAGTAGCGACGGAACTCGTCGATTTCGAAGCCGAACGTGAGGCTGCCTGCACGCACCTGGTTGGCCTCCAGATCCACTTCGATCTCGATGCCCGGCTGGGCGGCGACCAGCTGGAACAGGGCGTCGACCTCCTCCTCCTTCAGACGAACCGGCACCATGCCGTTGTTGATGGCGTTGCCGTAGAAGATGTCGGCAAAGCTCGGGGCGATCATGGTCTTGAAGCCGTAGTCCGCCAGCGCCCAGGGGGCGTGCTCGCGACTCGAGCCGCAGCCGAAGTTCTCGCGGGCCAGCAGGATGCTGGCACCGGCGAATTGCGGTTTGTTCAGCACGAACTCCGGGTTGGGCTGCTCCCCTGCATCGTCCAGAAAGCGCCAGTCGTGGAACAGGTGCTTGCCAAAGCCGATGCGGTTGACCTTCTGCAGGAACTGCTTGGGAATGATGGCGTCGGTGTCGACGTTGGCGCTGTCGAGGGGAACGACGATCCCTTTATGCTGTTTGAAACCTGTCATGTACGTTCCCTCTTACAGTGCACGAATGTCGGCGAAGATGATGTCGGTGACGGCGAAGAGCCGTCCGTGTTGTTTGAATGCTTTCATCCTCAACCCCTCTTACAGCGCGCGAATGTCGGCGAAGCGGCCGGTGACGGCGGCGGCGGCGGCCATGGCCGGGCTCACCAGGTGGGTGCGACCGGCACGACCCTGACGCCCCTCGAAGTTGCGGTTGCTGGTGGAGGCGCAGCGCTCCCCCGGTTGCAGCCGGTCGTTGTTCATGGCCAGACACATGGAGCAGCCGGGCAAGCGCCACTCAAAGCCTGCATCGATGAAGATCTTGTCCAGCCCCTCGGCCTCGGCCTGGGCCTTCACCTGCTCGGAGCCCGGCACCACCAGGGCCTGTACCCCTGCGGCGACCTTGCGACCGCGGGCGATGGCGGCGGCAGCGCGCAGATCCTCGATGCGGCTGTTGGTGCACGAACCGATGAACACCTTGTCGATGGCCACGTCGGAGAGCTTCTGGCCCGGTTGCAGGTCCATGTAGGCGAGGGCCTTGCGGGCGGACTGCTGCTCCACCGGATCGGCGAAGGATTCCGGTGCAGGGATGGGCTCATTGACGGCAATCACCTGGCCCGGGTTGGTTCCCCAGGTCACTTGCGGGGCGATGTCGGCGGCGTCGAGCACCACTTCGGCGTCGAAGTGGGCACCTTCGTCGCTCTTGAGGGTCAACCAGTAGGCAATGGCCTGCTCCAGCGCCTCCCCCTTGGGAGCGAACTCCTTGCCACGGATGTAGTCGATGGTGGTCTGGTCGGGGGCAATCATGCCGGCCTTGGCGCCGAGCTCGATGGCCATGTTGCACACCGTCATGCGCCCTTCCATGGTGAGCCCCTCGATGGCTTCACCGGCGAACTCCACCACGTAGCCGGTCCCGCCTGCATGACCCACCTTGCCAATGATGGCGAGCACCACGTCTTTGGCGCTGATGCCTGCGGCCAGCTTGCCGTTGACAGAGATACGCATGGTCCTGGCGCGGCCCTGTTTCAGGGTCTGGGTGGCCATCACGTGTTCCACTTCGGAGGTGCCGATACCGAACGCGAGCGACCCGAAGGCGCCGTGGGTGGCGGTGTGGGAGTCACCGCAGACGATGGTGGTGCCGGGCAATGTGATGCCGAGCTCGGGGCCCATCACGTGGACGATGCCCTGGTATTTGTGGTTCAAGTCATAGAGACGAACCCCGAACGCCTTGCAGTTGGCGGCGAGTGTCTCCATCTGGATGCGGGCCATCTCGCCGGAGGCGGCGATGTCCTTGGTGGTGGTGGAGACGTTGTGATCCATGGTGGCCCAGGTCAGATCCGGGCGACGCAGCTGGCGGTTCATGGCGCGCAGGCCGTCGAATGCCTGGGGGCTGGTCACTTCATGCACCAGATGACGGTCGATGTAGATGAGAGGGGTTTCCCCTTCCACTTCCCGCACCACGTGGGCGTCGAACACTTTCTGATAGAGGGTCTTGGACATTGCTCGGTTTCCTTGTTATCGATGCCGTGGGATCAGATGCGCGCGGCGATCTGGCTGCCCATGTCGGCCGTGCTCTGCACCGGGTGCGTGGCGCTGGCCTGATGCAGGTCGGCGGTGAAATAGCCTTCTGCCAGGGTCTGGGCCACGGCCTGCTCGATGGCCTGGGCGGCGGCTTCCTGGCCGAGACTGTAACGCAGCATCAGGGCGGCGGAGAGGATCTGGGCGATGGGATTCGCAATCCCCTTGCCGGCGATATCCGGGGCCGAGCCACCGGCCGGCTCGAACAGGCCGAAGCCGGATTCGTTGAGGCTGGCGGAGGGGAGCAGGCCCATGGAGCCAGTGATCATGGCGCACTCGTCGGAGAGGATGTCACCGAACAGGTTGGAGCAGAGCAGCACGTCGAACTGGGACGGATCCTTGATGAGCTGCATGGTGGCGTTGTCGATGTACATGTGGTTCAGGGCCACGTCCGGGTAGGACTTGGCGACCTCGGTCACCACCTCGCGCCACAGGATGGAGGAGGCGAGCACGTTGGCCTTGTCGATGGAGGTGACCCTGGACTTGCGCACCCGGGCCGATTCAAACGCTATCTTGGCGATGCGCTCGATCTCGAAGCGGTGGTACACCTCGGTGTCGAAGGCCTTCTCGGTGGCGCCTTCCCCTTCACGCCCCTTGGGCTGGCCGAAATAGATGCCGCCGGTCAGCTCGCGCACGCAGGCGATGTCAAAACCGCGATCGGAGATGTCGGCACGCAGCGGGGAGAACTGCTCCAGACCGGTGTAGATGCGGGCCGGGCGCAGGTTGCAGAACAGTTTGAAGTGGGCACGCAGGGGCAGCAGGGCACCGCGCTCCGGCTGATCGTTGGGCGGCAGGTGCTCCCACTTGGGGCCACCCACCGATCCGAACAGCACCGCATCGGCCGCTTCGCAGCCTTTGATCGTGCTCTGGGGCAGCGGTGTGCCGTGGTTGTCGATGGCGATGCCGCCGACGTCGTGACGGTCATAGTCGAGGGAGAAGCCGAATTTGGTCTGCACCTTTTCCAGTACCTTGATGGCCTCTGCCATCACTTCCGGGCCAATGCCGTCACCCGGCAATACTGCGATCCGATAACTGCTCATACTCTCTCCGTCTTGATAGTGTGATTCCGTTTCATCCGGGAGGCCGGTCCGGGCCACTGCCCTGGCCCCGGTCCTCCCCATGTCATGTTGTCATCTTGTCCGGCGGCGGGCTCAGACGGTTTCCGATTTGATGGTGTGGTTGCGCTCCATCTGCTCGGCGACCTGGTCCGCGCGCCAGATGCTGTTGATCACGTGGACCAGGGCCTGGGCCGAGGATTCGATGATGTCGGTGGCCAGCCCCATGCCGTGGAACTTGCGCCCCTTGTACTCGGCGACGATGTCCACCTGGCCGAGGGCGTTCTTGCCCTCGCCCTTGCCTTTGAGTTCGTATTTATCGATGCGGATCTCGTAGCCGGTGATGCGGTTGATGCACTGGTAGACCGCATCCACCGGGCCGTTGCCGGTGGCGGCCTCGCACACCAGATCCTGGCCTACCTTGAGCTTGACCGAGGCGGTGGCGAGCACCGAGCTGCCGCTCTGCACGCCGAGGTACTCCAGCTTGAAGTGCTCGGGCTCCTCGTGGATCTGGCTGAAGAAGGCGAGGGCCTCCAGGTCGTAGTCGAACACCTGGCCCTTCTTGTCTGCCAGGGTGAGGAACTTGGCGTAGAGATCGTCGAGGTCGTAGCTGCTCTCGGCGTAGCCCATGGACTCCATCCGGTGCTTGATGACGTGGCGGCCGGAGCGGGAGGTCATGTTGAGGTTGTTCTGGGTGAGACCGATGCTCTCGGGGGTGATGATTTCATAGGTGTTCTTCGCCTTGAGCACCCCATCCTGATGGATGCCTGAGCTGTGGGAGAAGGCGTTGGCGCCGACGATGGCCTTGTTGGGCTGCACCGGCATGTTGCAGATTTGACTGACGAGGGTGCTGGTGCGGTGGATCTCGCTGTGGCGGATGTTGGTGTGTACCCCGAGCAGATCGGCGCGGGTCTTCAGGATCATTGCCACCTCTTCCAGGGAGCAGTTGCCAGCACGCTCGCCGATGCCGTTGATGGTGCACTCGATCTGGCGGGCCCCCATCTGCACGGCACTGATGGAGTTGGCCACCGAGAGGCCCAGATCGTCGTGGCAGTGCACCGAGATGATGGCCTTGTCGATGTTGGGTACCCGGTTGAACAGGGTGTGGATGATGCCGGAGAATTCGGTCGGCACCGTGTAGCCCACGGTGTCAGGAATGTTGATGGTGCGGGCGCCGGCCTTGATGGCGGCTTCCACCATGCGGCACAGGTTGTCTATCGGGGTGCGGCCCGCATCCTCGCAGGAGAACTCCACGTCATCGGTGTAGCGCAAGGCGTGCTTGATGGCGCCGACCCCCATCTCCAGCACGTCTTCGAAGCTCTTTTTCAGCTTGCTCTCCACGTGGATGGAGGAGGTGGAGATGAAGGTATGGATGCGAAACGCCTCTGCCACTTTCAAGGCTTCGCCGGCGGCATCGATGTCTTTTTGCAGGGCGCGAGCCAGGGCGCAGACCCGGCTGTTCTTGATGTGGCGGGCGATGGTCTGAACCGATTGAAAATCGCCGGGGGAGGAGACGGGGAAACCCACTTCCATGATATCGACACCGAGCCGCTCCAGCGCCTGGGCGATCTGCAGCTTCTCCTTGACCGTCAAGCTGGCCGACAGCGCCTGCTCACCATCACGCAAGGTGGTGTCGAATATGATGACCCGATCTGACATGTGACTTCCCTCTTCCTAAGTTCGCTGCGTGCATCCTGCATGGCATAAAAAAACCCGTGCGGGGTGCACGGGTTTCTGTAAATTCCGGCTATGCCTTAGCCCGGCTACAAGGATCCCGCGCGAGGAGTCGCGATTAGGGAGAGCAGTAGTAGCGGAGCGGCAATACGCATGATGTCTCAATCCTTCCAGTCGATAACGCTACTACCAATAACGAGATTTTTATGCTGTGTCAACCGGAATGGACAGGTTCAATCCACTGGTTTATTTAATCGGATTGTAAAGGAGTGCAAATTCTCTTGTCCCATATTCGGTTCATGCCTGATTATCTGGTCATTCCTGCTGTACTCGATCACCCGCACAATCAGATCGACTTATCAGCCCTTGCTGAATTATCTGAGGTATTCCATGGAAAAACGCAGACCTGGCCGTCCAGTCGGACGTTCCGACATTCGTGACAAGCTGCTTGCCGCCGCACGCGAACGTTTTCTCAACACCCCCTACAGCAAGGTGACGACCCGCGAGATTGCCGAGCTGGCAGGCTCCAATCTGGCGATGATCCACTACTACTTCGGCAGCAAGGAAGGCCTCTACAAGGCGGTGCTGGGGGATGTGGCCGAGCCCCTCGAGCAAGCCTGGCACGACGAGAGCAGCAACCGCAGCCTGACCGATCTGCTCAACACCTACTATCAGGTGATGGCGCCCAACAGCGAGCTGACCTCCGCCATCTCCAGCGCATTGTCCACTGAAAAGAGCCCGGGGCGTGATTTTGTGCTGAGCCGCCTGCTGGATCGCCAACTTCCCCAGTTCGATGCCCTGCTCGAATCCATGCGCTCCAACGGCCAGCTGGCGGACAACCTGGACCCCGAGATGCTGAAGATCTCCTTCCTCAGCATGATGTGGCAGCCCTTCGTGATGAAGGATCTCTACGAGCAGGTGTTTGGGCTGACGGTGGACGAGCACTTCATGAGCCGCCTCGCGGCCCACAACTGCCGCCTGATGGAAAACGGCCTGCGCGGTGCCCTGAACTGACTTTTCCGGGATGACGGATGAAAAAGGGCCCCTGGGCCCTTTTTTTTCATCAATCTGTTATCTGGGCGTCAACGAAGTGTCATGCCGCCCTCCTAGTCTGCACTCAGGATGCAAGGGAGGGCCGTGATGAACAAGATCCAGCAATGGGACCTGCGGGTGTGCCGTGTCTGCCTGCTTCATCCCTACAACCAGCCGCAGGCCAGGATAAGCCGGCTTGTCTCCCGTACCGGTGACGGCCCCCTCTATGCCGTGGCGGCCTGCCTGCTCTGGTGGCAGGGGAGCGCCGGGCAGGAGGTGGTCAGGGTGGCGCTCTGGGCGTTTGCCCTCGAGTTGCCGCTCTACCTGCTGCTCAAGAATGCCCTCAAACGCCAGCGCCCGGCAGGGCTGCCTGTCTTCATCACCCCGTCGGATCGTTACAGCCTGCCCTCTGGCCATACTGCGGCCGCCTTTCTGATGGCGACCGTAGTGGCCGCCAGTTTCCCGCTCTGGGCACCGCTGCTGTTTGTCTGGGCCGCGCTGGTGGGGGCGTCCCGCCTGCTGCTCGGGGTGCATTATCTGAGTGATCTGGTGGCCGGGGCGCTGCTTGGCGGTGGTTGCGCCCTCTGGGCGCTGGGTTGGAGCCAGGGATGAGGATACTGTTCGGCGTTCAGGGGACCGGCAACGGCCACATCAGTCGTAGCCGGACCCTGGCGCGCGCATTGAAGAGCAGGGGCGTGGCGGTGGACTATCTGTTCAGCGGGCGCGCCGCCGACGGCTACTTCGAGATGGGGGAGTTCGGGGATTATCGCACCTTCCCCGGTATCACTTTCGCCAGCCATCAGGGGCGCATCTCGGGCTGGCGCACCCTCAAGGGACTCTCTCCCCTGCGTTTCTGGCAAGATCTGCGTACCCTCGATTGTCGCGAGTACGATCTGGTCATCAGCGACTTCGAGCCGCTCAGTGCCCATGCTGCTCGCCGCTGGGGCAAACCCAGCCTCACCATCAGCCATCAGGCGAGCTTCGACTGGCCGATCCCGCGCTGGGGAGAGAGCGGCTTCAACCGCCAGCTGATGCGCCATTTTGCGCCGGTACGCCAGTCCCTGGGACTGCACTGGTTCCATTTCGGCCAGCCCCTGCTGCCTCCCATCGTCGATCCCCTCGAGCCGGTGCCGGACAACCAGCAGATCCTGGTCTATCTGCCATTCGAGCAGACAGAGACGATCGCGGCCCTGTTGTCGCGTTTCAGCACGCAGTCGTTCATCTGCTTCCATCCCGAGGTGCGCAAGCGCAGCGAGTGGCGCAACATCCGCTTTGAACCTCAGGCCAGAGAGGGGTTCAAGCTGGCGCTGGCCGGTTGTCGCGGGGTCATCAGCAATGCGGGATTCGAGCTTGCCTCCGAGGCGCTCTCCCTTGGCAAGAAGCTGCTGGTCAAACCCCTGGGTGGCCAGTTCGAGCAGTTGACCAACGGCAGGACCCTGGAGCTGATGGGGCTGGCCCAGTTGATGGACAGCCTGGATGCCAATGCGGTGCGAAGCTGGCTGGAGGCCCCTTCTCCTGGCAGGGTACGCTATCCCGATGTGGCAGGAGAGCTGGCCGACTGGTTGCTGGCCGGGGCAGGGGAGGAGGTGGGGGCGCTCTCCCGCCGCCTCTGGGGCAGGACTCTCTTTCCGGAGGAGGTGTGTGACAGCCTGGGGGAGCTTGCCAGCCGCACCGGCCAGGAGCGTCCCTGGTTATCCCAACTCAGCGCCTTTGACTAAACTGAGTCGATCCCACCACGGAGAGGACGGACACCATGCGCTTTACCAATGAAAACGGCGACACCATGACTCTGGCAGACAATCTCACCCTGCATGAGCTGCTCGACATGGGTGTCAGCATTTCGGTCTGCGAAGAGACGGATCCGGATCAGCAGATCTGGCTGGCAGAACCCGAAGACGAGCAGTGAAACCAGCCAGTTTTTGACGGCCCACCCCCTCGGGGTGGGCCGTTTATTTTGTTCCTGACCGACGCGGGCAGCATGATCCGCTGGTTGTTCCCCCCAGGGCCCCTCTTTGTTGCCCGTCTGGTGGCCAAGTCACTGAATGTTAATAGCTGTTTGAAATTTATGACTGTTATGGCCAGACAAAGCCGTGGACAAGCGTTCACGGGCGGGTTAAGTTGGTTTTTCACCCGCTTTTCGGGTGAATGATGGAAAACCCCTATTTTTCTACTATCGACGGCTCCGAACTCGCCTGATCTGCCTGCAGACAACAACAAGACTCGGATCGGCGCTGCCGGGAAGCAGCGGACTGTCGATAGCTTTCGCTTAACGGAGCAAAGCCTGGAGGGCTTTATCATGGAGATGTTATCAGGCGCCCAGATGGTGGTTAGAGCGCTGGAAGATCAGGGAGTGGAACACGTTTTCGGCTACCCTGGTGGCTCAGTGCTCGACATCTATGACGCTCTCTTCGAAAACGGCAAGATGGAGCATGTCCTGGTGCGGCATGAGCAGGCCGCAGTGCACATGGCGGACGGTTACGCCCGCTCCACCGGCAAGGTGGGCACTGTGCTGGTGACCTCGGGTCCCGGCGCCACCAACTGCATCACGGGGATCGCCACCGCCTACATGGATTCCATTCCCCTGGTGATCCTGTCCGGCCAGGTGCCGACCAGCATGATCGGGGAGGATGCGTTCCAGGAGACCGACATGATCGGCATCTCCCGCCCGGTGGTGAAGCACAGCTTCCTGTGCAAGAAAGCCAGCGACATTCCCGAGGCCATCAAGAAGGCCTATTACATTGCCGCTAGTGGCCGCCCGGGGCCCGTGGTGGTGGATCTGCCCAAAGACGTGCAGAATCCGAAAGAGAAGTTCCCCTATCAGTATCCCGAGTCCGTTTCCCTGCGCTCCTACAATCCGACCAAGGCCGGACACAAGGGCCAGATCAAGCGGGCTGCCAAGCTGCTGACCGAGGCGAGTCGCCCGGTCATGTACGTGGGTGGCGGCGCCATCAACGCCAATGCGGATCACCTGGTGACCAAGCTGGCGGAGCTGCTGAACCTGCCGGTGACTACCACGCTCATGGGGCTGGGCGCCTTCTCCGGCACCCATCCGCAGTTTATCGGTATGTTGGGGATGCACGGTACCTTCGAAGCGAACAAGAGCATGCACAACGCGGATCTCATCTTCGCAGTGGGTGCCCGCTTCGATGATCGCGTGACCAACAACGTAGCCAAGTTCTGCCCCAACGCTACCATAGTCCACATCGACATCGACCCCACCTCCATCTCCAAGACGGTACAGGCCCATGTGCCCATCGTCGGCTCGGTGGAAACCGTGCTGGAACAGATGCTGGAAGTGATCCGCGAGTGCGGCTTTGACAACGACAAGCAGGCGCTGGCGGACTGGTGGGAGCAGATCAACCAGTGGCGCTCCCGCAACTGCCTGGCCTACGAGACCCATCCCACCCTGATCAAGCCGCAGCAGGTCATCGAGACTCTCTACAAGGTGACCAAGGGGGAGGCGTTCGTCGCCTCCGACGTGGGCCAGCATCAGATGTTTGCCGCCCTCTACTACCCGTTTGCCAAACCACGTCAGTGGATCAACTCAGGTGGTCTCGGCACCATGGGGTTCGGCATTCCTGCCGCCATGGGCGCCCAGTTTGCCAACCCGGATGCGGTGGTCTGCTGCGTCACCGGCGACGGCTCGGTGCAGATGAACATTCAGGAGCTCTCCACCTGCATGCAGTACGGGGTGCCCATCAAGATCATCTCCATCAACAACCGTGCGCTGGGCATGGTCAAGCAGTGGCAGAAGATGTTCTACGGTGGCCGTCACAGCCACTCCTACATGGAATCCCTGCCTGACTTCGTCAAGCTGGCGGAAGCCTATGGCCACGTCGGCATTGCGGTGAGCGATCCGGCGGAGCTGGAGAGCGCCATGGAGAAGGCCTTTGCCATGAAGGACAGACTGGTGTTCATGGACATCTCGGTCGATCCGGACGAGCACGTCTATCCGATGCAGATCAAATTTGGTGCCATGGACGAGATGTGGCTGAGCAAGACGGAGAGAACCTGATGAGACATATAATTTCCGTTCTGCTGGAGAACGAATCCGGTGCCCTGAGCCGTGTGGTAGGTCTCTTCTCCCAGCGCGGCTACAACATCGAGACCCTGACGGTGGCCCCCACCGAGGATCCCACTCTGTCCCGCATGACCATCGTCACCATGGGTGATGAGCGGGTGCTGGAGCAGATCCAGAAGCAGCTGCACAAGCTGGTGGACGTGCTCAAGGTGTGTGACCTGAGCGAGGGTGAGCACATCGAGCGGGAGATCGCGCTGGTCAAGGCGCGCGCCGCCGGTGGTGCACGTGACGAACTGAAGCGGCTGGCGGACATCTTCCGTGGCCAGATCGTCGACGTCACCCCCGAGCTCTACACGGTGCAGCTCGTCGGGACCAGCGAAAAGCTGGACGCCTTCATCAAGACGGCTGCCCAGACCAACGAGATCATCGAAGTGGTGCGCTCCGGTGTCTGTGGCATCTCCCGGGCGGACAAATCCCTGCGTCCCTGATGTGGCCGGATGTGAAAATAGCTGTTCAAGGGCTCTTCGGAGCCCTTTTTCGTGTCTGGCAGCGTTGCGGGCAAGTGGGGGGGCCGGTAGGGATGCAGGCCACAGCATCAGGAGGTTATCGAGGGGGTGAAAGAGAAGGGGGAAGGGAGGGTCTTCACCTGTCATTTTCTTTCAAATGATCGGTAAACTATCCACAAAAGCTGTGGAAAACTCTGTAGATTAGCGGTGTGTCTGGCGTTAGTCTCATGATCTTAAAGGGATATTTCAATTTGATCCTGGCTGGATCGCATTTGTGCAATCCCCTGGCGAGGGTGTGAGCGTTTGCTTATCCCTCGTGCCTTGCCAAGGGCGGAACGCGGATCTGTCCGTGGATCCGCACGGGATCCCGATCTGATCTTGCGGATCAACATTTCTGGGCGCGAGCCATAAAAAAACCCGCCTCTCGGCGGGTTTTTCATTGCATCGGACTGCGGGTCGATTACTCAGCCTGGGCTGCCTGGATGCCGGTCAGGGCGATGGTGTAGACGATGTCGTCCACCAGGGCGCCACGGGAGAGGTCGTTGACCGGCTTGCGCATGCCTTGCAGCATGGGGCCGATGGAGACCAGCTCGGCGGAGCGCTGTACCGCCTTGTAGGTGGTGTTGCCGGTGTTGAGATCCGGGAAGACGAACACGGTGGCCTTGCCGGCAACCGGGGAGTTCGGTGCCTTGGACTTGGCGACGTTCTCCATGATGGCCGCATCGTACTGCAGCGGGCCGTCGATGATGAGGTCGGGACGCTTGGCCTTGGCCAGCTCGGTCGCTTCACGCACCTTCTCCACGTCCGCGCCGGCGCCGGAGGTGCCGGTGGAGTAGGAGATCATGGCCACGCGCGGCTCGATACCGAAGGCGGCAGCGGAGTCGGCGGACTGGATGGCGATCTCGGCCAGTTGCTCGGCAGTGGGATCCGGGTTGATGGCGCAGTCACCGTAGACCAGCACCTGATCCGGCAGCAGCATGAAGAAGATGGAGGAGATCAGGGAAGAGCCCGGGGCGGTCTTGATGATCTGCATCGGCGGACGGATGGTGTTGGCCGTGGTGTGCACGGCGCCGGATACCAGACCGTCGACCTCGTTGCGCTCCAGCATCATGGTACCCAGTACCACGTTGTCTTCCAGCTGCTCGCGGGCAACCACTTCGGTCATGCCCTTGTTCTTGCGCAGCTCGACCAGACGAGCCACATAGCGCTCGCGTACGGCAACCGGATCGATGATCTCGACGCGGTCGGTCAGTACCACGCCCTGCTGTTCGGCAACACGACGGATCTCTTCCGGGTTGCCCAGCAGGACCGGACGGGCGATGCCACGCTCGGCACAGATAGCGGCAGCCTTGATGGTCCGCGGCTCTTCCCCTTCCGGCAGCACGACGCGCTTGTTGGCCTGACGGGCCAGTTCGGTCAGCTGGTAGCGGAAAGCCGGCGGGCTCAGGCGACGGGAACGGGTGGACTTGGCGGAGAGAGACTCGATCCAGTGCTTGTCGATGTGACCAGCAACGTAGTCCTGCACCAGCTCGATACGCTCGCGGTCATCTTCCGGGATGTCGACGTTGAAGTTCTGCAGGCTGACGGCGGTCTGCCAGGTGTTGGTGCCGGTGATCATGATCGGCAGACCGGTGGCCATGGCCTGTTGGCACAGTGCCATCACCTGGGGTTCCGGGTGGTAGTTGCCGGTCAGCAGCAGGGCACCCAGCTTGACGCCGTTCATGGCGGACAGGCAGGCGGAGACGATGACGTCGGAGCGGTCGCCGGAGGTCACCAGCAGGCTGCCCGGACGGAAGTGCTCGATCATGTTGTGGATTGAGCGGGCGCAGAAGGTCACGGTCTGCAGGCGGCGGCTTTCCAACTCACCCTTGTTGATGATCTTGGCGGCCAGGTGCTTGGCGAGATCCTTGGCGCGCGGGGCGATCAGCTGGGTGTTCCAGGGGATGCAGCCGAGGATGCGCAGCGGGCTCTTGCCGAAGACTTGCAGCACTTCCAGGTTGTGGCCGGTATCGGCGCCGTGGTGGTGCGCTTCGAACATCTCGGTCAGGTCGGGACGGGTCACACCGTGCTCGTCAACCGGGGCACCCACCTTGTTGATGACGCAGCCCACGATGCGCGGGTTGTTGACGCCACCGAAGTTGGAGCAGGCCAGCTCGATGCGCTCTTTGAGCTTCTGGCTGGAGTCGTTGCCCGGATGGGTCACGAACACCATGTCGGCGTCCAGCGCCTTGGCGACGTCGTAGTTCAGCTTGTTTGCAAAGGGTTGCTTGTCGGTCGGAACCAGGCCCTCGATCACCACCACTTCGGCACCGCTGGTCTTCACGTGCTCTTCGAAGCGGGCCACGATCTCTTCCAGCAGGATGTCGGTGTTGCTGGAGGTGATCATGTTCTCGGCGTAGGAGAGGGCGAACGGCTCGGGCGGGTTGATGTTGGCAGCGGCGCGGATCACGGCGGTGGAGCGCTCGGTACCGGTTTCACCCGGACGCGGCTGGGCGACCGGTTTGAAGAAGCTGACATTGACACCGTGACGTTCCATGGCGCGAACGACGCCAAGACTCACGGAGGTTACGCCGACACCAGTGCCGACCGGGATGAGCATAATAGTGCGTGCCACTTATTACCCCTTGTTCATTTTTTGGGATCAGGAAAAGGCCGCCCTGGGGCGGCCTTGCTCTACAGCTAATTTATGCGCCGACCAGTTCCAGCGCGTCGTGGGCGATGACCCACTCTTCGTTGGTCGGGATAACCAGGGCCTTGGTGGAACCAGCCTTGGTGATCTCGCCGCCCTTGCCGAAGCGAGCCTTCAGGTTGGCGTCGTGGTCGACGTCAAAGCCCAGCAGGCCCAGCTTGTTCAGGGTGATCTCACGGATCGGGGCGGAGTTCTCGCCGATGCCGCCGGTGAAGACCACGGCATCCAGACGACCGTCCATGGCGGCGGCGTAGGCACCGATGTACTTGGCCAGACGGTAGCAGTACACGTCCATGGCGCGCTTGGCTTCTTCCTTGCTGTCGTAGTTGTCTTCAACGAAACGGCAGTCGGAGGTGACTTCGGTCAGACCCTGCAGGCCGGATTCCTTGGTCAGCATGGTGTTGATCTCGGCAACGCTCATGCCCAGCTTGTCGTGCAGGAAGAAGATGATGGCCGGATCGATGTCACCGGAACGGGTACCCATCACCAGGCCTTCCAGCGGGGTCAGGCCCATGGAGGTGTCGACGGACTGGCCGTTCTTGATGGCGCAGACGGAGCCGCCGTTGCCCAGGTGGCAGTTGATGATGTTGAGCTCTTCCACCGGCTTGTTCAGCTGCTTGGCCGCTTCCAGGCTGATGTAGTAGTGGCTGGTGCCGTGGGCGCCGTAGCGACGGATGCCGTTCTCTTTGTAGAGCTTGTACGGCAGGGCGTACAGGAAGGCTTCTTCCGGCATGGTCTGGTGGAAGGCGGTGTCGAACACGGCGACGTTCTTCTCGGCCAGTTCCGGGAAGACCTTCAGGGAGGCACGGATACCGATCAGGTGAGCCGGATTGTGCAGCGGTGCGTAAGGAATGGCGGCTTCGATGCCGGCAATGACGTCATCACAGATGCGAACGGAGGAGGTGAAACGCTCGCCGCCGTGTACCACGCGGTGGCCGATGGCGATCAGGTTCTTGGACAGTTCCGGGTTGAGCGGCAGGATCTTGTGAACGATGAAGTCCAGCGCTTCCTGGTGAGCGGCACCGGCACCCAGATCAGCGTTGCCTTTCTCGCCGTTCAGCTTCCACTTGATGCGGGCGTCGTCGAGGTTGAAGCATTCGGCCAGGCCGGACAGCAGGTCATCACCGGTGGTTGCGTCAATGACAGCAAACTTCAGGGACGAGCTGCCACAGTTAAGAACAAGAACCAGCTTACTCATGAATAAATCCTATCGCAGATTGGGTTGGGTTGGAGGATGCGCCGGACGCGGTGCGTCCAAAAACTATCAACTTATCCTTATGAGGGTTGGCAATCTGTTGCTTGCCCCTTGTATAGTGATACAAGACCCGAAATTCAGACGTCCCTGACTGGTCAGTGGCCGTGCCCCAGCGTAAAAATGGGCGTACAAAGGATAACCTGATTGTTGAAAAATAACAAAGTCATCCTCAACCTTTGTTATTGCCTCTCAAATATTGTCGAGGTTTTGCCGTTAATGCGTTCGAAAAGAGCTCGGAGGTAGCATGAGCATGAACATTTTTGGAACTAAATTACAGCAAGGCCGTCATTATATGACTCTTTGGCCGCGCCGTCCCGAGCTTAATTCCATGTTCCCGGAGAATCGGGTGATCAAGGCCACCGAATTCGCCCTCAAGGTGATCCCGGCACTGGCGGTGCTCAGCGTCATGGTGCAGTTCCAATTTGGCGAGCTTCATTACTGGCCCTCCGTGATGGCGTCCGTGCTCTTCCTGCTCAGCCTGCCGCTGCAAGGGTACTACTGGCTCGGCCAGCGCGCCGATACCCGGCTACCCCCCTCCCTCGCCACCTGGTATCGGGAGATAAACGGCAAGATGAACGAGCAGGGCGGTCAACGTCAGCTGGTGGCCCGTCCCCGCTACGAAGAGCTGGCCGATACCCTCAACGCCGCCTTCAAGCAGCTGGACAAATCCTTCCTCTACGAATGACTTTCCGAAGTCAGACTGATGAAAAAGGCGCCCTCAGGCGCCTTTTTCACATTCAGGCGGCCAGCACTTTGCTGATCTCCTGGATGGATAGCTTGTACTGACGGGGGCACTGACGCCAGACCGCCAGCATGCGCTGGTACTTGTCCCGCATGGCGATGTCGCTGGAGAGCTCATCGCAGGGGCAGGGCAGTTCGGGGAAGCGCTTGTCCACTTCCAGCAGGAAGCAGACGTAATCCGCCAGTTCCCGCTCCTGGCTGCGGCTGTAGCCGTTGAAGGCAAGGCGGCTCTCGTTGACATCGGCCCGGGCGCTGGCATCCAGGTTGCCCCAGGAGATGGCCAGTGCATGGTGCAGCTCCAGGGTGTCCAGCACCTCCTGGCAGGTGGCGAGATCCAGATGGCCGAAGCTCTTCTCCAGCTCGAGGATCTGCAGGCAGTAGCCGCGCTCGACGATGGTGCTGGCACGCTGGTAAAACGCCGCCTTTTCCGGATTGAGTTTGGCCAGGATCTCGTACTGGTTGCTCAGGATCAGGCGTTCGGTGTGGCTCATGTTCATGGGCTGTCTCGCTGGAAAATGAATCTGGGGTCACGTTAACCCATATCCAGGATGAATTTTTTGATCTGAGAGGGGAGGTTGGCGAGAAAAGGGGGGAGAGGCGCTCTGGTGAGCCGCCAGAGAGTGGGGGCTGATGCCGTGGTGAAACGAGCAGGGCCCGCCATGGCGAGCCCTGCAACAATGCCGCTGGTGGCTTACCCCTTGACGAGGTCGAGCACCACCTGATGGTGATCGCTGGTCTTGAACTTGTCGAAGCGATGGGCAACCTTGCCCTCTTCATCGATGAGGAAGCTCAGGCGATGAATGCCGTCATACTCCTTGCCCATGAACTTCTTCGGGCCCCAGACGCCAAATGCATCGGCCACCGCGTGATCCTCATCGGCCAGCAGGCGGAAGTTGAGGTTGTCGCGCTCCTCAAACTTTTTCAGGCGCTTGGCGCTGTCCGGGCTGATGCCGAGCACCACCACATTGAGGGCAGCCAGCTCGCTATTGACGTCGCGCAGACCGCAGGCCTGGGTGGTGCAACCCGGGGTCATCGCCTTGGGGTAGAAATAGATCAGCACCTTCTTGCCGCGCAGGTCGGCGAGGCGAACCTGATTGCCGTCCTGATCGGAGAGGGAGAAATCGGGGGCCTGGGTACCAGCTTCTAGTGGTGACATGGGGTCTCCTCGGATAAACGCCGTCAGGCGTACTTGTGATTGACGATGAATTCGAACGACTCGGCGCCCAGTCCACGACAGAAATCGGCGAAGGCTGTCTTCGAGCCGGGCTCTTCTCCCTGCTTGGAGAGATTCAACTGAAAGTTCGCCTTGAGCAGGTTGAAGGGCTGCTGTTCCAGGGTGATGGTCTGCATGGCCTGGATGTCCCAGCCGTGATCGCTGAAGAACTGGGTGCACTGACTTACGATGCCCGGCTGATCCCGGATCAGCACCTCTGCGCTGGCGCTGATGTCATATTGCAGGGAGTGGTGGCGCTCGGTGCGTTTCATCATGGTGATGAGATCCCACTCCTGGCTGCGCAGTGGGAGGCTGATTTCCAGTTGCATCAGGCTGTTCCAGTCACCGGACAGGAGCATGATGAAGGTGAATTCGTTGCCGAAGATGCCAAGACGGCTGTCGACAATGTTGCAACCGCAGCCACTGACGTGACGGGTCACCTCATTGACGATGCCAGGCCTGTCCGTGCCGATGGCCGTTACGACCAGGTAGTGAGTCATAAATCGTCTCTCGTCCATTATTGAGAATGCGTTGACCGCGGGTGCCGGCACCCTGCCGGGAGGCCTCTTGTGCGCTCGTGCATTCATACGTTTTGTGCCGGATGGTAACACGGCTTGTCCCGTGCCTCCCTTGTTTTTCAAAAGGGGCAGCTTTACCATTACGCCCCTGAAAATCGGGAGAATTATCCATGTTACGCGGTAGTATTGTTGCGCTCGTTACCCCCATGTTGCCTTCGGGCGACATCGATTGGGTCAGTCTGGCAGCGCTGGTGGAATATCATGTGGATGCCGGGACCAGCGCCATTGTCGCCGTGGGAACCACGGGAGAGTCGGTCACCCTGAGCGAGCAGGAACATATCGCCGTGGTTGAGAAGACGGTGGAATACGCCGCCGGACGCATTCCCGTCATCGCGGGGTGCGGCTCCAACAACACTGCTCACGCCATCGCCCTTTCCCGGCGTTTCGCCACCATGGGCGTGGTGGCGGGTCTCTCGGTTACCCCCTATTACAACAAACCCACCCAGGAAGGCCTCTATCGTCACTATTGTGCGATCGCCGAGGCTAGTGGTCTGCCTCAAATTCTCTATAATGTGCCCGGTCGCACCTGCTGTGACCTCAAACCCGAGACGGTGGCCCGTCTGGCCAAGGTGCCCGGCATCATAGGTTTGAAAGAAGCGACTGGCGATCTTGGCCGTACCCCGCTGCTGCGCGAACTGTGCGGGCCGGATTTTGCGCTTTATAGTGGCGATGACGCCAGCGGATGTGATTTTATGCTGCAAGGGGGCGATGGTGTCATTTCGGTCACCACCAATATTGCGGCGCCCCAGATGGCCGACATGTGTCGTGCTGCCCTGGCCGGTGATGCCGGGCAGGCTCATGACATCAACAATCGATTGATGCCGTTGCATCAGACTCTGTTCTGTGAACCGAGTCCCATCCCGGTGAAATGGGCCTGTGCCCGGCTGGGATTGATGGCGACGGCGACCTTGCGTCTGCCCCTGACCGATCTCACCCCCGAGGGGGAAGCGGCGATGGCGCGAGCACTGACGACTGCGGAGTTGATGGCGAGTGTTTAAAGCAAATGGAAAGGGAAATGCAGTGCGCCTGGTACTGAGTGTCGCGACGGTGGCCGTGCTGGCTGCCTGCAGCTCACCCCAGGAACGCAAAATGGCCAACCGTGGCTTCGAGTATGAAGAGAGCCGCCTCGAAGGCCGCGCCTTCCTTGTGCCCGCCGGGTTGAGTACCCCCGCCTTTAACAGCAATTTCGACATTCCGGCCCTGCCCGAGAGCAGCCGTGAGGGCGCCCTCGGGGCCAAGGTGGACGTGCGTCCGCCTGCCCAGTTGCTCACCGTGGTGCCCGGCAGCCAGGTGGTGGCCAATGCCAGCGAGCCGACCGTCGCCTTCTATGCCCTCAGCACCTCCCAGAGCGTGGAGCGCGATACCTGGGCCTTCCTGATGAACTTCCTGGCCGAACACAAGGTCACCACCGAGAAGCTGGATCAACAGGACGGCGTCTTGCAGACCGGCTGGTTTGACAACTCAGCGGTGCTCGATGGCTGGGCGGAAGATGACGATGACTTCAAGATCCGTCAGCGTTACCAGTTCACCCTGCGCAACGATGTGCAGCGTCACGCCATCAAGATGTCGGTACGGGTGCTGGATCACGAAGAGACCATCGACGGCGAGACCAGCACTGTGCTGACGCCGGCGGACGCCCAGCGTTATGCCACCCGCGCCCTGAACCAGTTTTCCCTCTATTACGACAAGCAGCTCAAGGCCCGTGAACAGCACAAATCCAGCGATGGCATGGGGCTGGAGCTGGGTCTGGACAACAACGAGCTGAGCGCCTGGATTGCCGAAGGGTCGTTTGACCAGGTGTGGCGCCGCCTCAATCAGGTGCTGCCTGCCTATGGTTTCACCATCAAGGACACCCAGCAGTCCCTGGGCTGGATCGACGTGGAGTACGACGAGCCGGACAGCGAGTTCTGGAAGGCCAAGGGAGCGGAGCCGTTCAAGCTCGAGGAAGACACGTATCGCTTCCAGCTCGGCGAGATGACGGGCGGCAAGACCTCCATCACCCTGTTCGACAAGGACAAGAAACCTGTCGCATCCGGTGTCATCTCCCAGATGTACATCAGCCTGTCCGAGGCCTTTGCCAAGGGCTTGGCCGATCAGGGGGCGAAGTAAGCATGGAAACAGGGGCCTCGCGCCCCTGTTTTGTTATGTCCGGGTTGCCGCAGGGTCAGCGTGCCGAGCCGGTTGCCCCGGGCCTGAGTACCTGATGATGTGAATCCCCCACAGACAGGGGTCTGGTGCCCCTGCCTAACTAGTCCCACAACAGGAAATGTTATTAGCCATGAGTCTTGCAGATCAAGTATTGGCGGTGAACGACGATTTGCCGATCCGTACCGATAAACCTGTCCATTCCGGCAAAGTGCGCAGCGTCTACTGGTTGACCCCGGCAGACAGTGCCCGGCTCATTCGGGAGAAAGGCTATGATGTGCCGGCCGATACGCCCCTGGCCCTCATGGTGATCAGTGATCGCATCTCGGCTTTCGACTGCATCTGGCAAGGGGTGGACGGTCTGAACGGCGTGCCGGGCAAGGGCGCGGCGCTCAATGCCATCTCCAGCCACTGGTTCAAGCTGTTCAAGGAGCAGGGGCTGGCGGACAGCCACATCCTGGACATCCCGCACCCCTTCGTCTGGATCGTGCAAAAAGCCCGTCCCGTGATGATCGAGGCCATTGCCCGCCAGTACATCACCGGCTCCATGTGGCGTGCCTACAAGGATGGTGAGCGGGAATTCTGCGGTATCACCCTGCCGGAAGGGCTCAAGAAGGATCAGAAGCTGCCCGAGATCCTCATCACCCCGTCCACCAAGGGGATCCTCAAGGGGCTGGATGGCGTGCCGGAAGCGGACGACGTCAACGTCTCCCGCGGCGACATCGAGCGCCACCATCAGGCCTTCGGCTTCCGCTCCCCGGCGGACATCGACCGCTACGAGGCGCTGCTCAAAGAGGGCTTCAACGTCATCAGCGAGGCGCTGGCTGCCCTGGATCAGGTCTTCGTCGACACCAAGTTCGAGTTCGGTTACGTGACCGATGCCGCCGGTCGCGAGAAGCTCATCTACATGGATGAAGTGGGCACCCCCGACAGCTCCCGCATCTGGGACGGCGCAGCCCTTCGCGGCGGCGAGATCATCGAGAAGTCCAAAGAGGGCTTCCGCCAGTGGCTGCTGAACCACTTCCCGGATCCGGACATCCTGCTCAACAAGAACCGCATGCCCGAGCGCTTCGCCCTGGCCCGGGACAACAAGCTGCCCACCGAGGTGATGATGGATATCTCCCGCACCTATGTGGGGATCGCCGAGATGATCATCGGTCAGCCGCTGGTACGCAGTGCCAATCCGAAGCAGGAGATCATCGAGGTACTGCGGGAGCAGTACGGCCTGATCGACTGAGGCCGACCGCTTTTTTTGCCGCAGGCGCACAAACGTTTGCCGGTGGCTGGCGAGGCACTTGCAACGCAGATGACAAAACGGGCCCCATGACGGGGCCCGTTTTCATTGGGTTGTCCGGAGCGCTCAGCCATTGACCCGGAAGGTCTGGCCGGTCTGTACCCCCAGTACCGATTTCTTGTAGGCCTGGGCCACCCGGGCGGCGGGTACCGGCACGAAGCCCGGGAAGAAGTCGGCATACTTGCTCATGGACTCTTCCAGCACGGTGGGGCTGACCACGTTGATGCGAATGCCCCTTGGCAGCTCGCAGGCGGCCCCTTTCACGAAGTGCTCGATGGCACCGTTGATGGTGGTGGCGCTCACCCCCCAGTGGATGGGCTCCTCGCTCAGAATGCCGCTGATGAGGGTGATGGAGCCACGGTCGCTCAGGTGGGCAATGGCGGCCCGGGTCAGGTTTATCTGGCCCATCAGCTTGCTCTGAAGCCCCACCTGCCACTGCTCGTCCGTCATCTCGGTCAGGGCATTGAAGGCGACGCTGCCGCTGGCGACCACCAGGGCATCGAAGGATCCGATCTGCTCGAAGAGCGCCCGGATGGAGGCGGGGTCGCGCATGTCCACTCTGGCATCCCCCTGGCTGTGACCGACCCGGATCACCTGGTGATCCTGGGCAAGCAGTTCGCTGACGGCGGCGCCAATGGTGCCGGAGGCACCCACAATCACAATCTTCATATCTATCGCTCCTGGTTGAGATGAGTTGATGATAGCGGGATGAAAAGGGAGAAAAAGCGCTTATGATGAACCCATTGTTTCCACATTGGAGCTAATGATGGATATCACTCACCTGGCCAGTTTCTATGAAGTGGTGCAGCGGGGCAGTTTCTCCGCCGCTGCCGATGCCCTGGGGGTGAGCAAGGGGATGCTGAGTCGCCATGTCAGCTCCCTGGAGTCCGCCCTCAATGCCCAGCTGCTCCAGCGCACGACCCGCAGACTCAGCCTGACCGAGGCGGGGCGGGTGCTTCACCAGCAGGCCGGCGAGATCTTCGCCCTGGCCCGGGAGGCGGAGGAGGGGATCCGCGCCCTGACCGAGGAGGACAGCGGCCGCCTGCGCTTCACCTGCCCGGTCAGTACGGGGGACCGCATGGTGAGCGAGCTGCTCGCCCGTTTTGCCGAGCTCTGCCCCGGCGTCCAGGTCGAGCTCAACTTCACCAATGCCATGATCGACATGAGCCAGGGGGAGAATGACATCGCTCTGCGGGCCATGGAACTGATCCCCGACAACCTGGTGGCCCTGCCGCTCGGCAGGCTCAAGGATGTGGTGGTGGCAAGCCCCGCCCTGCTGGCGCGAGAGGGGATCCCCGCCACTCCCTATGAGCTGGGGGGGCGCTCCTGCCTGCTGCAGGGCCACAACCCGGACTGGGAGCAGTGGCACTTTCGCCAGGGGGAGGAGGAGGCGCACATCCTGGTGCAGGGGCGAGTGCGGGCCAACCACTACAGCACCCTGCTGCAACTGGCCCGGGCGGGCATGGGCTTTGCCAAGTGTCCACTGATGCTGGTGGAAGCCAGCCTGGCCCGAGGGGAGCTGGTGGCCGTGCTGACGGAGTGGCAGACCGGCCTGCACCCGATCCATGTGCTGCACGCCCAGCAGCGCCGGGTGCCGCGCAAGATCCGGCTGTTCAAGCAGGTGCTGGCCCAGTGGTTTGCCGAGCGGCCCCATTATCTGCTGGGGTGAGCCTGCATCCCGTTATTTTTCTGTCATCTGGGGCTGCTACCCTGCGCCCTTCATCGCGAAAGGAGAGTCAGGGAATGAAGCGTCATCAGGGTTGGGCAGGGGTTGCGCTGCTGTGCTGCGGCGGTGTGCAGGCCGAGGTCAGGGTCGAGGTGCCCCGGGATTTCCAGATCCTGGCGGTGAGCGCAGGCAAGGTGCAGGACGAGCAGCACGCCGTGCTGGCCGACGGAGAGCAGCAACTGCTGGTGCGTTACGAGGGGGTGATCCCGAGTCGCAACAGCAGCGACAACGATCGCCAGGTTCGCTCCGAGCCCCAGGTGCTTCGCTATGAGGCCCGCGGGCAGTCGGTGCGCCTGCAGGCTCCCGTGCCTGCGGACGAGGCCGGGATGGAACGCTACGCCAAGGCTCCTGTCCTGGGCCTGGTGGCGGGGGGGCAGCCCCTCGAGGTGCGCCAGGATACGCTGATGGTGCAGGGGATGCAGATCGGCATGGACTGGCATGCCAGGCTGATGGAGTACAACCGTGGCGAGGGGCCTGCCGTGCTCGCCGGTGCGGCGGATGTGGCTGCGGCCGCCGTGGCGACGCCCCGGGCCTCCTCCGTGCCGGCCAGCGCCCTGGAAGGGCAGTTGCAACAGCTTTTCCTGCAGGCGGACCCCGCTCTTCGCAAGCGCTTCATCGGTTGGGCCGTGCCGCGCCTTTAAGTTTGCTCCCCGTTGCAGTAACGTGGGCACATCTTTGATTCCCGATGTGCCCATGTTGATCAGCGAGGCCCCCATGTTTGAATTGCACCCCCGCCTTCAGGCGGATACCCGGATACTCGGGGATCTGCCTCTGTGCCGCGTCCTGCTGGCCAAAGACAGCCAGTATCCCTGGCTGATTCTGGTGCCCCGGGTCGCCAACCTGCGGGAGATCCATCATCTGGCCCCCGAGCAGCAACAGCAGTTGATGCAGGAGTCCTGCGCCGTCGCCACCCTGATGGAGCGGGCACTCGGCCCGGACAAGATCAACGTGGCGGCCCTCGGCAATCTGGTGCCTCAGCTGCACCTGCACCACGTGGCCCGCTTCAGCTCGGATGCGGCCTGGCCCGGTCCCATCTGGGGTGCCTGTCCCGCCATTCCCTATGAGGAGCAGGCCTTGCAAGGGGCGGCTGCCAGTTGGCAAACCCGTCTGGCTACCCTGGATGGATTTCAGCCATTTCTGACTGATAATCCAGTCAAGTGAGAGGTGGCTCGCGCTTTGGGCACCGGGATCACGCAATCTGTTAGCGTATCGCGCCGGTGCATGGTGACATGGGCGACACGAGTGACAGCCCCATTATTTCGATCAGCAGGAAGGTTCCATGATAGTGACAAGATCCGAGGATGATGCCGTATTGACCACAGAGGACGTACTGCTGAGCCTGTGCAATTCGGTGACGAGCGTATTGAGTGCGGCGACCCAGACCCAGGTGCGCTTCTCCGGCATGGTGCAGCGGATCAGCAAGACCTGCCTCAAGCCTGACATCGGCTGTTTCGTGCTGTTTGACGGCGGCTTCTCCGGGCTGGTGGTGATCAACTTCTCCGCCGCCGCGGCCATGGAGCTCTACCAGAGCTACATGCTGAGCATGGGGCTCTCCAAGGAGGATCTTGCCATCTCCCACACCTCGGACGAGGTGAGCAACGTCATGGGCGAGCTGATGAACCAGATCGTCGGCAGCTTCACCACCAAGGTGGGGCGCGAGCTGCAGACCCACATCACCCAGAACCAGCCCAAGATGCTGGCGCTCAACAAGCAGGTGATGCTGAGCGTCGACACCAACCTCGACAATCCCGAGACCCGCCGGGTGACCTTCTTCACCGCCAGCAACAACATCTTCTATCTGGAGCTGGCCATGGACAAGACGGAGTTTATCCGGATCCATGATGGCGGCGTGCAGGAGGAGGTGGATCCCGACGAGCTGATCGCCCAGGCCAAGCAGTCAGCCAAACCGGCACCGGCGGCCGCGCCGGCGAGCAACGAGCACGACGATCTGCTGGATTCCCTCGGCATCTGATGGTCGAGGGTTGTGCAAATGAAGAGGCCACCCCGGGGGTGGCCTCCTTGCTTGGGGCGGGTCAGAAGTTGTAAAGCAGCCCGGTACTGAAGCGAAGCGCCTCGGCATCGTAGAAGTCGATGTCGGAGTCGGCGCTGGAATAGGCCGCGGTGAAGGTGGCGGCAAGGGGTTTGATGCCGAACAGGTTGTGCCAGAAGAAGGTGCCATTGAGGGCGAATTCGCTGGCATCGGCGCGCTGGCCGAACAGGGGATTCGCCTCGTCATACTTGCGCTTGCCGGCGTAGAGGTTGCTCACGATGGACCACTGGGAGGCGCGCTTGGCATAGGTCAGCTGCAGACCGGTATTCTTGAAGCTCTCCGCACTCCCGTCCAGGCGGGCCTCCTTGTAGAGGAAGGCGGGCTCCAGCAGCTGGTCGCCGCCGAAGTGGTACTGGTAGGAGACAGCCAGGTCGTGGACCTTGCCGTTGCGGCTCAGCATGGAGGCGTAGTGGGTGCCGTGGGTCAGGTCATATTGCTGGCCGCTGCGCTCCTCGTCGAGCTCCACTTCCCGGCTGGTCAGGGTGGCGTAGACGTTGCTGCCCCAGATCCTGTCCCAGGCAAAGCGCACCCCTTTCGAGGTGAGATCGGTGGCGCTGCGGTCCACGCCGGTGGCGAAGGGATCGCTCCACACTTCCACCGGCATGAGGTTGAACACCAGGGAGGTGGCGACGATACCCTTGTCACCCATCTCCTGGCGCAGACCGAGTTGCTGGGTAAAGTCGAAGCGCACCGCGTCCTGGATGAGGTTGCCGAGAAAGACCTGGGTGCGGGTATCGGCGAAGGTGTAGCGGATATCGGCATTGAGCAGCGGGCTCAGACCGCTTTCGCGGCCGGGGGAGCCCAGATCATCGATACGGCTGTTGCTGTCGTCACCGGCATAGAAGTTGGACTTGTGGCTGCCGGCATTGACTCCGCCCAGCAGAAAACCGGACCAGCCGGTCTGGCGGGGGATCTCCCCCAGATCGGCGTGGGCGGTGGTGGCGACCAGCAGGCCAAGGCTCAACAGAACATGATTTCGCATCGGGTATGCTCCTGACATAACGAATGAGAAGGGTGACAGTGTGCCCCGGTATTCCGGTGGAACCGGTGCTGACTGAGGCATGGCAGGCATGCTACCCCAGCCGGAGTGTGACGTTAATCAATAATTGAATACGCGACGGACAAGAGTTCATGGCGCCGTACTGGTATCCTGTTTGCGCAAGAAAAGGGGAGAAAACAACGAGATGAAGCAGATCAAATCCTGGGCGCAATATTACGTCGACCTGATGACCAAGCTGGGACTGGTGCGCTTCAGCATGTTCCTGGCCACCGCCATCATAGTGCTGGCCGTGTCGATCCAGATGGGGGTGACCCTGTTTTTGCGCGGCACCGTGGACATCGTCGACCTGGTGCGCTCTGTCTTCTTCGGTCTGCTGGTGACCCCCTGGGCCGTCTATTTTCTCTCCATCGTGGTGGATCAGCTGGAGGACTCCCGCCAGCGGCTGACCCGGATGGTGCGCAAGCTGCAAGACATGCGCGAGCGGGATCTCGAGCTCAACAGCCAGTTGCAGGAGAACATCAGCCGCCTCAATGCCCAGATCGCCGAGACCAACCGGGCCGAGACCCTGCGCCAGCAAGCCATCGAGGATCTCGAAAACGAAGTGTTCCAGCGGGAGAAGGCCCAGCTGCATCTGGGGGAGCGTACCGCCCTCTTGCGCTCCTTCATCGACTGCTCCCCCGATCTGGTCTATTACCGCAACGAGGACGAGCAGTTCTCCGGTTGCAACCGCGCCATGGAGGAGCTCACCGGCAAGGTGGAAGCGGAACTCATCGGCCTGACCCCGTTCGATGTCTACAAGCACGACATCGCCAGCAAGGTGGTGGAGACCGACAAGCAGGTCTTCGCCCAGAACGAGCCGCTCACCTATGAGCAGTGGCTGGAGTATCCCGATGGCCGCAAGGCCTACTTCGAGCTGCGCAAGGTGCCCTTCTTCGACCGCTTCGGCAAGCGGCTCGGCCTGCTCGGCTTTGGTCGCGACATCACCGAGCGCAAGCAGTACCAGGACAAGCTGGAGAAGGCGAGTCGGGACAAGACCACCTTCATCTCCACCATCAGCCACGAGCTGCGCACCCCGCTCAATGGCATCGTCGGCCTGAGCCGGATGCTGATGGATACGCCTCTCGATGCCAGACAGCAGCAGCAACTCAAGACCATCCACCTGAGCGCGGTGACGCTCGGCAACATCTTCAACGACATCATCGATCTGGACAAGCTCGACCGTCGTCGGCTGGAGATTGCGCCGGCTCCGCTGGATTTGCCCGCCTTCCTCGACGAGCTGGAGACGCTGTCGCGCATCCAGGCGGAGCAGAAGGGGCTCTACCTGCACTTCGACCGGGACGGCGACATGCCCCAGTTCGTGATGGCGGACGGCACCCGGCTGCGCCAGGTGCTGTGGAACCTGGTGGGCAATGCGGTCAAGTTCACCGATGAAGGGGGCGTCACCATACGCTGTCTCGCCCACGCCGCTGATGAACCGGGCAAGCTGGCGCTGCACTTCGAGGTGGAAGACACCGGGGTGGGTATTCCCCGCGCCCAGCAGGAGAAGATCTTCGCCATGTACTATCAGGTGCAGGGCAAGAAGCACGCCACCGGCACCGGCATCGGCCTTGCGGTCTCCCGCCAGCTGGTGCAGGCCATGGGCGGTCAACTCTATGTGGACAGCGACCCGGGCGAAGGCGCCTGCTTCACCGCCGAGCTGGAGGTGGACTGCGTCGAGCCCAAGGCCGCGGCCCCGGAGCCCGAGATGCCCTCCCTCGACATCCTGCTGGTGGAGGATGTGGAGCTCAACGTGACCGTGGCCTGCGCCCTGCTGAACAAGCTCGGCCATCAGGTCAAGGTGGCGCGGGATGGTGCAGAGGCGCTGGCCATGGCCAACCCGGATGATTTCGACTTGATCCTGCTCGACATCCAGTTGCCGGACATGACGGGGTTCGATGTGGCGGAGCAGCTGCTCGCGCGCTACGGCGACAGCCTGCCCCCCATGGTGGCGCTCACCGCCAACGCCACCGGCGATCGCCAGTACTACCGGGATCACGGCATGCAGGATGTGATCAACAAGCCGCTGGGCTCCAAGGCGGTGCGGGAGGTGATAGGCCACCTGTTTGCGGATCTTGCCGGGGACGAGGCGGACGAGCAGGACGATGTCCACCATCAGGATGCCCTGCTGGATCTGCCCTTCCTCACCGATTACGCCAGCACGGTCGGCAAGCCGGTGCTGCTCTCCAGCGTCGAGCTGTTCGAGAAGATGATGCCGGATTACATGGCGGTGCTCGACTCCAACATGATTGCCAGGGATCAGGCCGGTGTGGTGGAGGAGGCCCACAAGATCAAGGGAGCGGCGGGCTCCATCGGCCTGCGCCGGTTGCAGCAGACGGCCCAGCTCATCCAGAGCCCGGAACACCCCGCCTGGTGGGAGAACGTGGAGGACTGGATTGAAACCCTGCGCCGGGAATACCCGGGTGACATCGCCCGCCTGCGGCGCTGGCTGCTCTCGTAGACACGACGCCTCAGGCAAGGAGCCACGACATGTATGACCGTTTGATCCCCCCCGAGCGCATTCACCCCTGGGGAGACGAAGACCTGCTGGAGGCGACGGAGCAGGACCGCACCCGCATCGTGCAGGCGGCGCCGGTGCGCCGCCTGCAGCAGAAGACCCAGGTCTTCCCGCTCGATGTGAAAGCCTCGGTGCGCAGCCGCCTCACCCATTCGTTGGAGGTACAGGAGACCGGTCGCCAGATCAGTCGCCGCATCCTGGCGGCGTTGCCAGCCGGAGTGGTGTGCGAGGGGGCCTTCATCAATCTGGTGGAGATGTCCTGCCTGTTGCACGATGTCGGCAACCCGCCGTTTGGCCATTTCGGCGAGCAGGTGATGAGTCAGTGGCTTGCCCAGGAGCTGGACGGCCTCTTCGCCCGTGCCCACGACCAGTTGCCGAGCCCCCAGTGGGCAACCCTTCGCCAGGATCTGCTGGTGTTTGACGGCAATGCCCAGAGCCTGCGACTGGTGCACAGCCTGCATGAGCTGAACCTCACCCTGGGGCAGCTGGCGGCGCTGTGCAAATACCCGCAGCAGCCCCTGCCGGGCCTGCACCATCCCCAGGGCTATGGTCAGCACCACGGCTGGACCAGCAAGCGCGGCATCTTCTTCAGCGAACAACCCCTCTATCGTGCCCTCGGCCAGAGCCTGGGGCTGGCCGAGGGGTGCCGTCATCCGCTGGTCTACATCATGGAGGCGGCGGACGACATCTCTTACTGCATCGCCGATCTCGAGGATGCAGTGGACAGGCGCATCCTCACCCAGATCGAGCTGCTGGCAGCCCTGCGCGAGGCGGACGAGGGCGGTTACATGGCCGACCTGCTCGATGAGGCGCTTGCCTCCGGTCGGGGGTTCTTCCCCCATTTTCGCCAGCATCTGACCCGGGATCTGGTGGCGCTGGCCGCCCATACCTATGTGGCCGAGCACGATCAGATCCTGAGCGGGGCCTATCCCCAGGCGCTGCTGCACGGTCAGGCTCCGGCAGCCCGGGTACTCGATACCCTCAAGCGGGTGGCTCGCGAGCTGGTGTTCATGCGCCCGGAGGTGGAGGCGCTGGAGCTGGAAGGCTATGCCGCCCTGCGCGGGGTGCTCTCCACCTACGCCTGCCTGCTGGCCCTGCCCGCCAGCCAGTTCGAGCGGCTGCTCGCCGGCAACGGCGGGAGCGAGCTCTTCTTTGCCCGGCGGCTGTTCCACCGCCTCTCTGCCCGCCACCTCAAGGCGTACCGGCTGGCGGTGGCGAGCCGGGATCCCCGTTTCGAAAAGGAGAGCGAGCAGGAGTGGTACTACCGGGTGCGGCTGCTGCTCGATTATGTGAGCGGCATGACGGATACCTATGCGCTGGAGGAGTTTCGGTTGTTGTCAGGGATTTGACTGAACCTCTTTTTGACCGCATTCCACCCATATGGGTGGGAGAGATATTGCGTAAAATTCGGTGTTTTTTTACACTGCGGCAACTTGTTCAACTTTCACACGGTAAGGAGACGACCATGCAACATTCCATGTTCAACGTTGCGTTCGATCGCTGCTCTGGCAGCGCGAAGACTCGTGCTCTTTATTTGCCGCGTGGAGGGGACAGGTAACACCTGCTTTTTTCATCACCCGCGGTTGTCCCGCAGGGTGATCACCTCTCTCCGGGGGAACCGCACGTTCAACTGGAGAATATTATGTCTATCGAACTCGCCCTGCTGCGCCACGTAGAGACCCTGGTTCAAAAAAGGATCACCCGGCTGGAGCGTCGCGTCAGCTACCTGCATCTTTCACCTGCCCTGCTCAAAGACATCGGGCTGGAAGGCAAGGAAGTGCAGATCGCCCACATCCGTGAGCGGGAGTTTCAAACCGGTTTCCGGCTCGGGAACCGAATAACCTGATGGGAGGGGGCCTGGCCCCCGACCTGGTGGATGGCAGGCCTGGGCCTGCCATTTTTCTTTCCTGATGAGCATTGTCTCAATTTAGTTGTCGCACATTGCGCCAAACACTCTATGATCCCCCTCCGTTTCGTATGGGAGTTGATAATGTTCCGCCGCTGCTGTCGTCTCATCCTGCTATGTGGTCTGGCTTTCTGGAGCCTGATGGTTGCGGCTGCGCCGGCGCAACTGGACCAGAGCAACTTCACCCTGGACGAACTGCACTGGCTTGCCACCCATGATGAACTGGTTGTCGGCATGCCTTCGGCGGCCTGGCCACCCTATGTCTATACCGATGGGCGCGGCAATTTCACCGGCCCCCTGGATGAGTTCGCCTCCCAGATTGCAGCCAGGCTGGGGGTGAGCCTTCGCTACCGTGCCTATGTCAACAATGCGGCGGTCCAGCAGGCCTTGCTGGATGGCAAGGTCGACATGTTGATCGGGGTGGCACCGAGCCCGACTCGCACCTTGCAGATGCAATTTACCTCCGAGCTGATGGCACTGCCCCGCGCCGTGCTGCTGACGGGGGGGCGGGAGAGCCTCTCCCTGGAGGAGGCCTATGGGGTGCGCTGGGTCTGCGTCTTCGGTGTCAGCGCCTGCGATGAGCTGCTGCGCCTGGGGATCTCGAACCTGATCACGGCCGACAGCCGGGACGAGGCGATCTTCATGCTCAAGGAGGGCAAGGCGGATGCCTACCTGGCCGAGTTGCCCATGCTGAACAGGCTGCAAGCCATGGCGGGCATGGCGCTGGCCAGGATCGACTGGATGAGAGATACCTCCCTCGCCATGGCCGTGGCGCCCAGGAATAATGTCTTGCAGGGATTGCTGGAGCGGGCCCTCGAGGATATCTCTCCCCTCGAGCGTCGCGCCATTCTGGAGGCGGGGGATATCCTCGACTATGCCCTGGTGAAAAGGAGCAGGGAGATCGTCTTCAATCCGCAGGAGCAGGCGTGGTTGCAAGCACATCCGGTCATCCGCTACGGGGTTGCCCCGGATTGGCCCGGGATGAGCGAGGTGGACGACAGGGGGCGGCTCAAGGGGCTTATTGCCGATCTGCTGACACTGATGAGCCAGCGTGCCGGGCTTCAGTTCACCCTGGTGCCGACCCGGAGCTGGGCCCAGAGCATGGCGCTCTTCCAGGATCGCAAGCTGGATCTCATCCCGGCCATGACTCCCACCGCGGAGCGTCAGCAGTTTGCCCGGTTTACCCCCAACTACGCGTCGATCAACCGGGTGGTCGTGGCGAGGCAGGGGATGGCCGAGCTCACCGCCGCCAGGGCACTGAAAGGGCACAGGGTGGGCATGGTGGGGGGCTCGGTGGAGCAGGTCTTGCTGAACGAGGTGGGGGCCATCGCCGTGCCGGTGGCCAGCGATGCCGAATTGCTGCCCCTGCTGGACCAGCAGAAGGTCGACTATGTGCTGATGAGCACCACCACCCTGGAGCAGTCGCTGCAAAAGGGATTCAGCGACCGCTACCAGGTGGTCTTCTCCGGCAGCGATCTGCGGGTACCCATCGCCATGGCGACCCAGTTGCAGGATCCCATGCTGCAGCAGATCCTCACCAAGGTGCTGATCGCCATTCCCCCCGACGAGCTCTCCGCCCTGGAGAAAAAGTGGCTCTCCCTGACCATACAGACGGGACTGGATCCGAAGACGGTGCTGCTCTGGTCCTCCCTCGGCGGCGGCATTTTCCTGCTCTGCCTCTTGCTGTTCATGGGCTGGAACCGGACGTTGCGCCGCCAGATCAGCCAGCGGCGGGAGGCCGAGCGGCGGCTCGAGGAGCAGCTGGTGTTTGTCCAGATGATGCTGGATGCCCTGCCCAACCAGGTGGTGCTGACCAACGAGCGCTATGAAGTGGCAATGACGAACCGGGCGTACCGGCAGATGTTTCTCGGCGGGGAGAACCTGACGGGCTCCTATGAGCGGTTGCTCCAGGATCGATTGCCCGAGTCGATCCGCGCCAGGGTGATGGAGGAGGATGCCAGCGTCTGGGAGAGCGGAGAGGAGCTTCATGGCCGGGGCGAGATCCGGTTTGATGACGATCGCCTGCACCAGATGATCTACACCAAGCGGCTCTTTGCGGGGCCCGATGACAAGCGGCTCGGGATCTTGACCGTGCTGACCGACGTGACCGAGCTGGAGCAGGCGCGGTTTGCGGCCCAGGAGGCGCAGACCCGGCTGACCCAGATCACCGACAGCATGCCGGGTCTGGTCTATCAGTATCACTGGCTTGGGCCGGGCAAGGGGCACTTCCTCTACACCTCGCAAGGGGTCAGGGAGATGGTGGGGGTCGAAGAGGAGCATGCCGGCATGGCGGTCACCGGTGCCTCCATCCTGGGGCTGACAGGCAAGGCGCACGAGGACTTCGTGGCCACGGTGGATCGTCATGCCCTGAGCATGCAGCCGCTGGATCTCGAGGTGGAGATCCGGCGCCAGGGGGAGGCGGGCTATTTGCAGATCCGTGGTCATTTCGTTCACCAGGAGGGGCTTGAAGGGGTCATATTGAACGGCGTGGTGCAGGACATCACCAAGCTCAAGCGCCAGGAGCTGGAGCTGCGCCATGCCAGGCGGGTGGCGGAGGAGGCGACCCAGGCGCGCAGCCGCTTCCTCGCCACCATGAGTCATGAGCTTCGCACTCCCATCTCCGGCATGCACGGCATGCTGGAGCTGCTGCAAATGAGCGCGCTGGACGACGATCAGCGCTACATGTTGCGCAATATCTCGACCTCCACCAACCATCTGCTCTATCTGGTGAACGACATCCTGGACTTCTCCAAGATGGAAGCCGGGCAGTTGCAACTGCACCCCCATCACTGCCGCCTGACCTCGGTGATTTGCGATGTCATCCGGGGACATGCGGCCCTGGCCTATGGCAAGGGGCTCAACGTGACGCTGCGGTGGGGGAAGACGGTGCCGGATCTGGCCTGCATCGACGGGATCAGGGTGGGGCAGGTGATCTCCAATCTGTTGAACAACGCGGTGAAGTTCACCGAGGCGGGGGCGATCGCCATCCAGGTGGATTATGAAGACGACCGGCTGGCCTTCCGGGTCCGGGATACCGGGATAGGCATCGCCCTGGAGCAGCAGCGCACCCTCTTCATCCCGTTCAAGCAGGTGGAGTCCGACACCAATCGCCGGTTTGGCGGCACCGGGCTCGGGCTTGCCATCTGTCATCAACTCACCCAGAAAATGGGGGGGAGCCTGACCCTGGAAAGTACCCCCGGAATGGGCACCTGCGTGACCTTCACGCTGCCCTTGGCCGAGTGCCAGTGGGAAGCGCCGCCCCTGACCGGTCAGGTATGGTGGTGGTTTGGGGAGGATGAGGGGCTGGAATCAGTGATGGTCAGGCTGGGCGCCAGACTGGTTCGCATGGAGGCACACCATTGGCAGCAGCCCCTCGAGGGGCATCTGCTGGCGCAGGAGAATCACCTGGAACAGGCCCTTGGCAGTGACTGGCTGGCCTGTTTGCAGCGTTCGAACCTCAAGGGCATAGTACTCTCTCCCCATGAGGCCCTGCGGGGACGCATGGGTGGTGACGCCTGGTGGCGACTGGGACAATCGCCTCTCTACCCCGATCTGTTGCTGGAAACCTGCCAGTCACTGTTCAACCAGCAGGCGAGCCAGTCGATGGGGATGGAGGGGGAGAAGCTCAGGGGGCGGGTGCTGGTGGCCGATGATCACCCCGTCAACCGGGCATTGCTGACGAGGCAGCTCGCTATCCTGGGGCTCGAATCCGAGGTGGTGGAAGATGGCGAGGAGGCGCTGCGCGCCTGGCAGGGGCAGGACTTCGCCCTGCTGCTGACCGACTGCCACATGCCGGTGATGGATGGCTATGCCCTCACGCGAGCCTTGCGGGATGCCGGGGACAGTGCTCCCATTATCGGGGTGACGGCCGATACCTCTGAGGAGGCGAGCCAGCAGATGCGTGATGCCGGCATGAACGACATGCTGTTCAAGCCCTACAGCCTGGATGCCCTGAGCCAGACCCTGGGGCGCTGGTTGCCGACTCAGGAAGAACAGCTCGCCTCGGAGGCGCCCCGGCAAGCCAGGGTTCAGCTGCCAGGCATAAGCTGGTTGACCCTGTTTGGGGATGAGGCGGTGGCACGCAGCATGGCCAGCGAATACCTGGACGCCAACGAGCAGGATGGCGAGGACATGAGGCTGGCGCTGGCCAGCCAGGATACCCAGGCGCTGGTGGAGACGGCACATCGCATCAAGGGGGCCGCGCGCATGGTAGGACAGCAGGCATTGGCAGAGGAGGCGGCCCGGCTGGAGGCGGCGGCCAGATTGAAACAACTGGACAAGCTCGATGACCTGGCCAGGGCGGTACAGGCATTGATGGACTCTATCAGAGGTGAAACGGGGTTATGGCTCGATGAATAGCGCACGGCATGAGTTGGCGATCATGGTGGTGGAGGATCACAACTTCCAGCGCAAGGCCCTGATGCACCAGATCCGCGGACTGGGCTACGGCAACCTGCTGGAGGCGCAGGACGGGGAGGAGGCGCTGGCACAGTGCCAGCACCACAGGGTCGACATCCTGTTCTGCGATCTGCGCATGCCGGGCATGGATGGCATGGCGCTGCTGCGCCGCCTCTCCCTTGGCGGGTTCCGCGGCGGCATCGTGCTGTGCAGCGCCCTGGAGGATGACGTGGTCGATGCCGTGCTGCGCATGAGCCGGGCCTATGGCCTGCAGGTGCTGGGGCGCATCGAGAAACCCGCGTCTCCCCAGCAGATCGCGCAGCTCATCGGTGCCTGGCGGCCCCAGCAGGTGCGCAGCCAGGAAGAGGATGGTTATCACCTGACCCTGGATGAGCTGCGCCGGGCGCTGGATCAGGACCAGTTGCTGCCCTGGTATCAACCCAAGGTGGGTTTTCACAACGGGGAGTGGCTCGGCATGGAGGCGCTTGCCCGCTGGCAGCACCCCGAATATGGCCTCATCTCGCCGGCCCGTTTCATCCCGCTGGCGGAGCACAACGGGCTCATCGACCCGCTCACCGAGGTGATCATCGGCAAGGCGCTGCGGGACGGCCACCTGTGGGAGAAGACCGGGCTCTCCCTGAACCTGTCGATGAACCTCTCCACCACCTCCCTCATCGAGGGGGATCTGTGCAACACCCTGCTCAGCCACTGCCAGCGCTGGAGCATCAACCCCGAGCTCATCACCCTCGAAGTGACCGAGAGCGCCTTCGTCAAGGATCTCGGCAAGTCGCTGGAGGTGCTGACCCGCTTGCGGATGCACGGTTTTGGCCTCTCCATCGATGATTTCGGGACTGGCTACTCCTCCATGCAGCAGCTCGCCCTGCTCCCCTTTACCGAGTTGAAACTGGACAGATCCTTCGTGGATCGCTGCTATGAAGATCCCTCTCGCCTAGCCATCATCGAGTCCAGCATCGAGCTGGCTCGCAAGTTGGGCTTGAAATCGGTGGCCGAGGGGGTCGAAGATGAGGCGACCTGGCAATTGCTGGCGAAGCTGGGGTGCGATCAATGCCAGGGCTTCTTCTCCGCCCGTCCCATGCCCCGCGAGGAGCTGATGGGATGGCATCAGGGTTGGCAGGCTCGTTTGCCCGCGCTCATCAGACGCTAATCCCGGGCAGGATGCCCGACGAATTCCAAGGATGGCCATGAAAATATCAAGCAAGTTGTTGTTGAGCTTCTGTTTTATCAACCTGCTCATCATTCTCTCCTCCGCCCTTGTCTATCATCAGCTCGGCCGGATCGAAGGCTCGCAAGATGCCTTGCTGGCCCAGGCCCTGCCCGCCCTGCAGCGGGACGAGGCGAGCCAGAAAGCCCTGATTGCCACCGTTTCATCCCTGCGGGCCTATCTCATCCTCGGCAAGGATCCGGCACAGGGTGATCGCATCAAGCAGGAGTGGGAAGAGGCCTGGCACGCCATCGAACGCCAGCGTTTCGCCCCTGACCTGACCCGGGCACTCAAGGATTTCAAGGGGGCACAGTCACAGGTGTGGGCCTTGGCTCACACCGAAGAGAACCTGCCCGCCCACACCCTGATGCTGCTGGAGGCCGGCCCCCTGGCGGAGTCGGCCCTCGATCAGTTGCAGTCTTTTGCCAATGAAGAGGTGGCAACGCCCCAGGCGACGTTGCCCGGTGACAGGCGCCTGCTGCTCAAGCAGGTGGGGGATGCCTACAACAGCCTGGGCAATGCGCTCTCCGCCCTGCGGGATTTCCTCATCTCGGGGGAGAAGGAGTACCTGGACAAGTATCGGGACTACTACCAGTTCCACCAGCAGCGGGTGGCCGAGCTGAAACAGCAAGAGGCCAACTTCACCGAGGCACAAAAGGGGCTCTGGACGCTCTTTGAAGAGATGTCAGCCCCCTTTGCAGAGCTGGTCGGTCAGGTGATCGAGAAGCGCCAGGCCCCGGACTGGGACAGGGCCAACCACCTGATGGCTACCGAGATAGAGCCCGCCCTGACCCGGCTGGCGGATCAGCTGGCGACCCAGGTGACCCATACCCGTGCCGAGGTGGACAAGATGGCGGGGGAGATGGCGGCCGCCAGTCAGACCATTCACCGCACCCTGCTGCTGGCCACCACCAGCGTCATCCTGCTGGGCACCCTGGTGGCCCTGCTGTTCAGCCGGCGCCTGACCCGGGACATCGCCAGCCTGGTGAAACGGGCGGGCCTGGTGGCCGATGGCCGCCTCCCCGTCACCCCCTTGCCCGTGCTTCGTCAGGATGAGCTGGGAGGGCTCACGGGCTCCATCAACCGGATGTCGGCACAGTTGCGCGAGCTGGTGGGGGAGATCCAGGGGGCGGTCGGTCAGGTGGAAGGGGCTGGCCGCGAGGTGGGCCAGACCACCAATGCCATCGTGGATGATCTGGCGAGCCAGAATCAGCGGCTCGATGCGGTGGCAGCCGCCATCGAGCAGATGTCGGTCAGTACCCGGGATGTGGCGGGCAACATTGCGGACGCGGCGGGAGCGGCTCGCCAGACCGAGCAACAGGCAAGGGAGGGGGAGCAGGCCCTCGCCCGCATGGGGACCACCATGGCGCAGATTGGTGCCATGATTGCCCAGGCAAACCAGGCGATGACGCAGCTCAGCAGCCAGAGCGAGCAGGTGGGGAGGGTCACCGAAGTGATCGCCACCATCGCCGAGCAGACCAACCTGCTGGCACTCAATGCGGCCATCGAGGCGGCGCGGGCCGGTGAGCAGGGACGGGGATTTGCCGTGGTGGCCGATGAAGTGAGGCAGTTGGCCAGCCGCACCAGCGCATCGACCATGGAGATCAACCAGACCATTGCCAGCATCCAGCAGCAGACCCGGGAGACCGCGGATACCGTGGGCAGCGGTACCCTGCTGGTGGAGCAGGGGCGCGGCGCCGTGGCCTCGGTGACCGAGACCCTGGAGTCGATGGCGACGCTGGTGCAGGATCTCAGCGGCCAGCTTGCCGCCATCGCCACCGCCACCGAGCAGCAGTCAAGGGCGGCGCAGGAGGTGGCGGGCACGGTGGAGGAGATTGCCGGGCTCAGCCATCAGTCCAGCGAGCATGGCCAGCAGGGGGAGCAGATCGCCGCCCGCCTGACCCGGGAGACCGGGAGACTGACATCGGCCATCAGCCGCTTCGAACTGGATGCCTGACGCAAGGGAGAGAAAAACGGGGCAGACCTCTGGGTCTGCCCCGTTTTTTTCGGCCCGAAAACCTGGTGGTGGAAGGATGCACGACGCAGGAGCGGTCCTGACCGTTCGGAAGCAGGGGGATGGTGTCTTGTGTACTGCCCTGTGTCTCTTTCTGCCGACAGGACGGTTCACTCCAGGCGGCGGAAGGCCTGGTTTTCGAAGCTGCTGCAGGTCTCCTGGTTGAGCAGGTTGACCAGCAGGATGGCCCGCTTTTCGCCATCCGGTTCCAGATAGATGGCTTCAAACCCGGCGAGGGGGCCGGATTCGATAAGTACCTTGTCTCCCTGGGTCGGCAGACGGGCATAGCTGGCGCGCGCCTCGTCGCTGTCGTCCCGGCTCATGAGCCGGTAGATCAGCTGGCTGCTGACGGGGGTCCACTCCTTGCCGAAGTGGATGATGCGACTGATGCCCCGGGTCGATTTCAGGGTGACCGGGGTGACCTCTTCCAGATCCACGTAGATGAAGAGATAGTTGGGGAACATGGGCTCGCGCTGGGGCACGCGCTTGCCTCGCCGCAGTTTTTCAATCTCGACCATGGGGTAATAGGATTCAACGCCCTGGGCTGCCAGATGGGCGCGGGCGCGGGCCTCTTCCTTGGGTTTGCAGTAGGCCAGATACCATTTCTTCATTGTTGTTCTGTTTTTCGTGTTGCCGTGCTTCTGGCTATGATAACGGGGGTAAAAAAAAAGGCCACGCTTGACGTGGCCTTTTTTCCAGAGTGAGTGATTACCAACCTTTCACCAGACCGCCCTTGAACAGCTCGGTCCCCTTCTTGAAGACCTCGTCGGTCTGGAAGGACTGGACGAACTCCTTGACCTTCTCGTCGTCCTTGTTGTTCTCGCGAGCAACGATCAGGTTGACGTAGGGGGACTCCTTGTCTTCGACAAACAGGCCGTTCTCGGTCGGGGTCAGACCAATCTGACCGGCGAAGGTGTTGTTGATGATGGCCAGATCCACGTCTTCCAGGGAGCGCGGCAGTTGTGCGGCTTCCAGCTCGACGATCTTGAAGTTGCGCGGGTTGCTGGCGATGTCCAGTACGGTCGCTTCCAGACCGGCACCCTCTTTCAGCTTCAGCAGGCCCTGCTTCTCCAGCAGGATCAGGGAGCGACCCAGGTTGGTCGGATCGTTCGGCACCGCGATCTGGGCACCGTCTTTCAGCTCGGACAGGGCTTTGACCTTCTTGGAGTAACCGGCGATCGGGTAGACGAAGGTGTTGCCGACCGGCACCAGCTTGAAGCCGCGATCACGGATCTGGGCATCCAGGTAGGGCTTGTGCTGGAAGGCGTTGACGTCGACGCTGCCGTCGTTCAGGGCCACGTTCGGGGTGACGTAGTCGGAGAAGGTGACCACTTCGACGGTCAGGCCGTATTTTTCCTTGGCAACCTTGGCCGCGGTCTCAACCAGCTCGGTCTCGGGACCGGCGATGGCGCCCACCTTCAGGGTCTTGTTCTCTTCCTTCTGGCCGCAACCGACCAGTACCAGGGTTGCCAGCAGCGCAGCTGCTGCGGATTTGATGCCCAATTTCATAAAAACCTCCTGTCAGAAATCGACGATTAACGATGATCACATTGTTTGACCAGGCGCTCACCCGCGCTCTGGATGAGTTGAACCAGCACCACCAGAATGACCACGGTGACCAGCATGACGGTGGGATCGAAACGCTGGTAGCCGTAGCGAATACCCACATCACCGAGACCACCGCCTCCGATGGCACCTGCCATGGCGGAGTAGTTCACCAGGGTGACGAGGGTGATGATGACACTGTTGAGGATCCCCGGCAGGGCCTCGGGCAGCAGCACCTTGGTGATGATTTGCAGGGGCTTGGCCCCCATGGCCTTGGCCGCTTCCAGCAGGCCGTCAGGCACTTCCATCAGAGCCCCTTCCACCAGGCGGGCGATGAAGGGGATGCAGCCCACGGTCAGCGGCACGATGGCGGCGATGGTACCGATGCTGGTGCCGACGATGAAGCGGGTCAACGGAATGATGGCGACCAGCAGAATGATGAAGGGCACCGAGCGACCGACGTTGACGATGACGCCCAGGACCTTGTTGAGCAGCGGATTGGCCAGGATCTGGCCCGCCTTGGTCACGTGCAGCGCCACGCCGAGCGGCAGGCCGAGCAGGCAGCCGAACAGGGCGGAGGCAAACACCATGATGAGGGTGTCGCCCAGAGCCGAAATCAGCAGATTAATCATTGCTTCGGACATAACCCATTACCTCCAGCTGAATGTGGTTGTCGATGAGGAACTGCTGGGTGGCCTCGCACTGGGCCTCGTCCCCGAACAGTTCCGCCAGCAGGAAGCCGAACTTGACGCCACCGGCGTATTCGATGTCTGCGCTCAGGATGCTGATGTCGATGTTGAAACGGCGGCTCGCCTCGGAAATCAGCGGCGAATCCACCGTGGTCCCGGTAAAGCCGAGCTTCACCAGGGGATAGCTGCCGGGCACCCGCTCGGCACTCATCCGATCCTGATACTCCTGGGGCACTTCCAGGTGGATAGTGGAGTGGATGAAATCCCGGGCCAGCTGGGTCTTGGCATTGCTGAAGAACCAGGCCACTTCCCCCTGCTCGATGAGACGGCCGTCGCTGATGATGGCCACTTCGTCGCAGATCCCCTTCACCACGTCCATTTCGTGGGTGATGAGCAGTATGGTGAGCCCCAGCTTGACGTTGATCTCCTTGAGCAGGGTCAGGATCGAGCGGGTGGTCTGCGGGTCGAGGGCCGAGGTGGCCTCGTCACACAGCAGGACCTTGGGAGCCGGTGCCAGGGCACGGGCGATGGCGACGCGCTGCTTCTGGCCGCCGGAGAGCTCGGACGGATAAGCGTGGGCACGGGCTTCCAGCCCGACCAGGGCCAGCAGTTCGCTGACCCGGCTCTGGATCTTGTCCTTGCTCCAGCCCGCCAGTTCCAGCGGGAAGGCGATGTTGGCGGAGACGGTGCGAGAGGCCAGCAGGTTGAAGTGCTGGAAGATCATGCCGATCTGGCGGCGAGCCTGAGTCAGATCCCGCTCGCTGAGGGCGACCAGGTCCTGGCCATCGACGATGACCTGCCCCTCGGTGGGGCGCTCCAGCAGGTTGACGCAGCGGATGAGGGTACTCTTGCCGGCCCCGGAGGCACCGATCACCCCGAAGATCTTGCCTTGGGGCACATGCAGGCTCACGTCACGCAGGGCGTGCACGGCATCACTGCCTTTACCGTAGACTTTGTTGAGACCGATCAACTTAATCATGGATTCTTCCGTGCTAACAGCCTTAAAGCACAGGGCGCTACAGGCGGGTAAATTGGGCAGAGGTTTCACTGGGTAGCTCTGTCATCATGGAGGATGATGCTAAGATGTCCGGATGGCTGTGTCAACGCATGTTTTTACGTCTAGACGTCTAAAAAATGGATAAGAATTCCCGCCATTTGACTATGGTGTGGAGGTATCACCACCAGCATCAATATTAGATTCCGATTTGATGACTCCAGTCCGAATATAAGCTGGTAAATATCTTTTATGTCGTCGATTTGATGCCTCCCCTTCGGACAAGGTGCCCGGTTGTCCGGGCAGCCTCGCTGCCGGTTTCCCCTTCCTCCTGCTGTCTCTTTTTCTGCTTTCTTTTCCATCTCCTTGATGCAGAACAATAAATGACCAGTTCGTGGCCGTGTCGACATGCCAGCTCCCTATACTGGCTGCAGGTGGATGCCAGGAGGGAGGCGAGATGCGATTCCAACAGATCAAGGACCTGATGCTCTATCTCGAGGAGCTTCATCATCGGCAAGGGCACATTTACGGGCGCCAGATCCCCCGGGTGGATGCTGAGCGCAGCAGAATGTTGCTGGCCTATCTGCAAGGGCGGGAGGATGCCGCGGCGGCTCATCTGCACGATTATCGCGAGCAGATGGGAAGCGCGGTGAAGGAGACCTGGCTGGATCAGGGGTTTGGCGAGGATCTGCTGGCCGAGGGGGATCGTCTGGCGCTGCCCGCCACAACCCAGCCCGCGGAGATAGTGGCCCTGGTGTCACGCCAGGAGGAGAGGCTCATCGGCGAGCTGGAACGTCTGGCCCGGGAGTGTCCCACGCCCGACACGGCGGCGCTGCTGAAAGCCCTGGCCTCCATGGCCCAATCCCGCCTGACCCGTCTGGTACACGGTGCTCATCGCCTCGACGATCTCTGAGCCCGGATGAGAGAGACCCGGCACGGGCCGGGTCTTCTGATGTTGCTGGCGGTCAGCCCCCTTGCCGAGCCGCGCCATAGAGGGCGGCGCCTATGATACCGGCCTGGTTGAGGTTCGCGGCCGCCACCAGGGGAGCCCGGGTCTCAATCTTGTCGATGAACTTGTCGAGCTTGGCGGCGCTGCCGCCCCCCAGGATGAAGAGGTCGGGGGAGAACAGAAACTCCAGGCGAGCCAGGTATTTGTTGAAACGTTTGCCCCAGCGGCCCCAGGAAAGATCCTCGCGCTTGCGTACCGCATCGGAGCAATAGTGTTCGGCCACCATGCCTTCCAGCATCAGGTGACCCAGCTCGGTATTGGGCAGCAACTGGCCATTGACGAAGACGGCGGTACCGATGCCGGTGCCGACGGTGATGAGAATGATGACCCCCTGGCGATCCTGCCCGGTGCCAAAGCGCATCTCCGCCAGACCAGCCGCATCGGCGTCGTTCAGGACATGGCAGGGCAGGCCGGTCACATCGGCAAACAGGTGGGCGGCATCGGTCTCAATCCAGCTCTTGTCGATGTTGGAGGCATTCTTGGCGATGCCGTTGTGGATGGTGGCGGGAAAACCGCACCCCACGGGACCCTTCCATTGGAAGTGTTCGACCAGCGCCTTGAGGGTGTGTGCCACGGCGGCCGGGGTTGCCGGTTGCGGTGTGGCGATGCGGTGGCGTTCGCCAATCAGCTCCCCGGTTTCGGTGTCGACCAGGCAGCCCTTGATCCCGGACCCCCCAATATCTACTCCCAGCATCTGCATCAGAATCTTCCTTTTATTGTGCCGATGTTCAATGGTCGGCAGAGCATGAAAAAATGGCTGCGATCCGGCAAGGGCCAGATCACTTATGCGTGATCCGGCAGACCTTTTTCGATGCAGCGGATCAGCAATCGTGTCTTTTTATTCTCTTCCTGCTGACGCCTGGCCAGGGTCGCCAGCGCCCACTCGATATGCTCGGCCACCATGGGCCCGGCCTCAGGCAGCGCCTGTTGCAGGGCGGCCAGGACCTCGCTGCTGGCCGGTCCGTTGCCAAGGGCCACCGCCAGGTTGCGGCGCCAGCGCTGATAGCCGATGCGGCGGATGGGGCTGCCTTCCGTGTGCTTGAGAAATTCGGCCTCGCTCCAGCGCCACAGCACTAGCAGGGGAGGGCGATGCAGGTCGGGACGGGGGCTGAAATCGGGTTCGGGGCTGGCATCGGCATAGCGGTTCCAGGGGCAGATGAGCTGGCAGTCGTCACAGCCATAGATGCGATTGCCCATGAGCGGCCTGAACTCCTCGGGAATGGGGCCGTCATTCTCGATGGTGAGATAGGAGATGCAGCGCCGCCCGTCTACCACATAGGGGGCGATGATGGCACCGGTGGGGCAGATGTTGATGCAGGCCACGCACTTGCCACACAGCTCCTTCTCCACCGGGGCATCCACGGGCAGCGGCAGGGCGATGAGCAATTCTCCCAGAAAGAAGAAGGAACCGGCGGACTCGTTGAGCAGCAGCGAGTGCTTGCCCACCCAGCCAAGGCCGGCCTTGGCCGCTAGCGGCCTTTCCAGAATAGGGGCCGAGTCGACGAAGGGGCGCCACTCGCCCAGGGTTTGTCCCGCTGCCTGCAACAGGGTTTCGCACCGCAGCTCGATGCGCTCCCCCAACTGTTTGAGCCGGTTGCGCAGCACCTTGTGGTAGTCGCGGCCGAGGGCATAGCGGCTGATGTAGCCGAGGGTGGGATCGCGCAGGGTGGCGGCAAAGCCCGCCTCGAACGGGAGGTAGTTCATCCGCACCGAGATGACCCGCAAGGTGCCCGGCAACAGCTCGTGGGGGCGGGCCCTCATCATGCCGTGGCGCGCCATGTAGTCCATGGTGCCGTGATAACCGGCATCCAGCCAGGCCTGCAACCTCGGCTCTTCCAGGGTGAGATCGGTGTCGGCGATGCCGACCTGGTCAAATCCTAGCTCCCTTGCCCAGAGCTTGATATCGTGGGCCAGTTGCGCAAGTTCGGCAGCCGTCATGCAGCATCCCCCCTCTGCCTGCAGGAGTGTGGCAGGCGCAGGGCGGCAATATGGCGTGCCAGTTGCCGGGTCATGGGATGATGAAACGTGGGGGCCGTCATGGTAGAGGTGTTCGGGGACGCTATCCGCAAAAATGAGTGGGAGAGTCTAGCACAACCCCTGTGGCGGGCCGAGCAGATCCGCAGCATGGAACGGCGCTGGGCCGAGCAGGAGGGGCTTCCCCTCTATGTGCTGATGGAGCGGGCCGGGAGTGCGCTGTGCAACTATGCCTGTCACCACTGGCCCGACAGCCGCCAGTGGTGGATCTTCGTCGGCCCTGGCAACAACGGCGGTGACGGCTACGTGCTGGCCCGCCTTGCCCGGCGCATCGGCCTCGAGCCTTTGGTGATTGCCGCCCGGGCTCCCGGTCTGCTGAGGGGAGATGCCAGGCGGGCTGCCGAAGAGTGGCTCGCATCGGGGGGGAGCGTGACCATGGCCGAGGATCTGCTGCCCGCCACGCTGCCGCCGCCGGATCTGGTCATAGACGCACTGCTCGGTACCGGCGTCCAGCTTCCCCTCTCCTCGTCAATGACAAAGATCGTCGCAACAATCAATGGCTTGAACGCGCCCGTGCTGGCGGTGGATCTCCCCTCCGGTCTCAATGCCGACACCGGCCGCGCCATGGGCGCACTGGTGCGCGCCACCCGCACCCTCACTTTCATCGGCATCAAGCAGGGCATGCTCACCGCCGACGGGGTGGACGGAGTCGGCCACCTCGACCGGGATCCCCTGGGAGTGACGCCGGGGGAGGAACGGGTTCCCGCTGCCGAGCGGATCGATTATCCCAGCCTCAAGGGGTTGCTGACCCCGCGCAGGCGCTCGGCTCACAAGGGACACAGCGGCAAGGTACTGCTGACGGGGGGGAACCTCGGCATGCAGGGAGCGATCCTGCTGGCGGGTCAGGCCTGTCTGCGGGCGGGGGCGGGATTGGTACGCCTGCGCCAGCACCCAGATTGCCCGGCGGCCAGCCTGGTTCAACCCGAGCTGATGGGATGCCCGGCGGACATGGATGAAGGGTGGGCATCTGTGCAGGTACTGGGCCCCGGGCTCGGTCAGGATGAGTGGGGCCGGGCCCGGTTCGAACAGGGCATCGGAGCCGCCGTGCCACTGGTATTGGACGCCGATGGATTGAATTGGCTGGCGCAGGCCCCCCGTCATCAGGATAATTGGGTGCTCACGCCCCACCCCGGGGAGGCGGCTCGCCTGCTGGGCTGCACCATCGCCGAGATCGAGGGGGACAGGTTTGCGGCCGTCTCGCGACTGCAACAGCGCTACGGTGGTGTGGTGTTGCTCAAGGGGGCGGGGTCGCTCATCTGCGACGGCAGGCGCATTTCCCTGTGCGACGAGGGCAACCCCGGCATGGCCAGTGGCGGCATGGGTGACCTCTTGTCTGGTATAATCGCCGCCCTCCTGGCTCAGGGCTGGTCCGCGGGCATGGCCACCCGACTCGGGGCCGTGATCCACGCAGAGGCCGCCGATCTGGCCGCCGCCGAGGGTGAGAGGGGCATGCTGGCATCGGATCTGCTGCCCTGGATCCGTCGTCTGGTCAATCCGACACAGTAACAAGTAACAAGAAGAACATGGCAAAAACCTTGATGATGACACTGCCGGACGAGGCAGCAACAGTGGCGCTGGGTGGCCGTCTGGCAAAGGCGTGCCAACAGGCCACCACGGTATTTCTGCACGGTGCCCTCGGGGCCGGCAAAACCACCCTGACCCGAGGCTGGGTGCAGGGACTGGGTCATGAGGGCAAGGTCAAGAGTCCGACCTATACCCTGGTGGAGCCCTATGAGCTTGCCCAGTGGCAGGTCTATCACTTCGATCTCTATCGACTGGCGGACCCGGAAGAGCTGGAGTTCATGGGCATTCGCGACTATTTCGCCGCCGATACCCTCTGCCTGGTGGAGTGGCCACAGAAGGGCGAGGGCTGGCTGCCAGCCCCGGATCTCGAGATCACCCTGAGTTATGCAAACGAGCAGCGCGAGGTGCAGATTGATGCCCGCACTGCTATCGGCGAAGCCATTCTGGAACGGTTGTCATCTCAGTGCGCGTGATCCTTGTCTTTGTTCTCTCCCTGATGGCGTTGCCCACCTGGGCCAATCAGCTCAAGAGTGTGCGGGTGTGGCCATCACCGGACAACACCCGGGTGGTGCTCGACATGAGCAGCGCCCCCAATTTCAACTACTTCACCCTGACCGGTCCGAACCGTCTGGTCATCGACCTGAAAGGGGCGAGCAACGCCACCAACCTGGCCCGCATCGAGAACAAGAGCGAGCTGGTGCGCAAGATCCGCGAGAGCACGCCGCTGGAGAAGGGCGGCCTGCGACTGGTGCTGGATCTCGGCTCTGCCATCAAGCCGGTGGTCTTCCCGCTGGCGCCAGCAGGTCCCTATGGCCACCGTCTTGTGATCGATCTTCCCTATGAAGAGAAGGGGAGCGCTGCGGCGCAGCCCGCTCCCGTCGGGGGGCACGGCAAGGCCATCGTCATCGCCATCGATCCTGGTCACGGCGGGGAAGACCCGGGCTCCATCGGCCCGCGCCGCACCTACGAGAAGCGGGTGACCCTGGCGGTCTCCCAGAAGCTGGCGGCCCTCATCGACCGGGAGCCCGGCATGCGAGCCGTGCTGACCCGCCGTGGCGACTACTTCGTCGATCTCAACAAACGCTCCGAAATCGCCCGCAAGGCCAAGGCAGACCTGCTGGTGTCGGTGCATGCCGACAGCTTCCACAACTCGACTCCTCGCGGTGCCTCCGTCTGGGTGCTGTCGACCAACCGCGCCAACCGCGAGATGGGTAGCTGGCTCGAGAAGCAGGAGAAGCAGGGGGAGCTGCTGGGGGGCGTTGGCAAGGTATTGGCCGAGTCTGATCCCAACCCCTATCTGGCGCAGACCTTCCTGGATCTCTCCATGGACAAGTCCAGGGCCGAAGGCTATGACGTCAGCCGCCAGATCCTACGCTCGCTCGGCCGGGTGGCCAGATTGCACAAGAAGGCGCCGGAACATGCGAGCCTGGCGGTGCTGAAGGCGCCGGACATACCCTCGGTACTGGTGGAGACGGGCTTTATCTCGAACCACGCCGAGGAGAAGCTGCTGGCCACCGCCAGCTATCAGGATCAGCTGGCCCGGGCCATCTTCGAGGGGATCCGCAACTATTACCGCAGCCATCCGACCAAGGGGCCCATGCTCACCGGCAAGGGCCAGGTTGCCGCCCCGCCGCGTCAGGCGCCTGCCAGCAAGCCGGTCGCCGTCAGCAAGCCGGTTGCCCAGCCAACGCAGCAGGTCGTGACCAACCGGATGCCGGCGAGCGAGCCCTATCGCGTTGGTGAGGGCGGCGCCCCGGTCAGCAGCGTCGGCAGCGCCTCCGGTGCCGGCGTGATCAAACCTTACAAGGTCGCAGCCCAGGAGCCGAGTGCGCCGGTAGCCAGCGTGCAGAGCAACGACAAGTCCAACATGATCCGCCACGTGGTCACCCGTGGCCAGAGTCTCTCCCGTCTCGCCGAGAAACATGGGGTGAGTCAGGCGCGACTGGTGGAGATCAACAAGCTCAAGTCACGGGACATCCAGATAGGGCAGGTGCTCTATATTCCGCGAAAATAGCGCGGGCTGAAGAACGCTGCCCTTCTCTGCCGATGGCAGGGAGGGGCGGTGAGCGTTGATGGCGCCAGGTCCACCTCTTCCCCTTTTTCATCTGCAGGAGCAAGCGATGCCAATCCGTATATTGCCGCCGATTCTGGCCAACCAGATTGCTGCCGGTGAGGTCGTGGAGCGGCCCTCCTCCGTGGTGAAGGAACTGGTGGAAAACAGCCTGGATGCGGGGGCTGACCGGGTCGAGATCGACATCGACAAGGGAGGCGCCAAGCTTATCCGCATTCGTGACAACGGCTGCGGTGTCGCCAGGGATGAGCTGGTGCTGGCGCTGTCGCGCCACGCCACCTCCAAGGTGGCGACCCTGGACGATCTGGAAGGGATCAACAGCCTGGGCTTTCGCGGGGAGGCGCTCGCCTCCATCAGCTCCGTCTCCCGCCTCACCTTCACCTCCCGCACGGCAGAGCAGAGCGAGGCCTGGCAGGCCCAGGCGGAAGGGCGTGAGATGAGCGTCACCGTCAAGCCGGCAGCCCACCCGGTGGGCACCACGGTGGAGGTGGTGGATCTCTTCTTCAACACCCCGGCGCGGCGCAAGTTCATGCGCAGCGAAAAGACCGAATTTGCCCATATCGACGAACTGGTGCGCCGCATCGCGCTCTCCCGCTTCGACGCTACCCTGATCCTGCGCCACAACGGCAAGGTGGTGCGCCAGTACAAGGCGGCCAACACGGTGGCGGAGCAGGAGCGCCGCCTCGCCGCCGTCTGCGGTTCCCCCTTCATGCACCATGCCCTGGCGGTATCGAGCGAACACAGCGACGTGCGGTTGTGGGGCTGGCTGGCCACCCCGGCAGGAGCCAGGCCGCAGAACGACCTGCAATACACCTATGTCAATGGCCGCATGATGCGGGACAAGCTCATCAATCACGCCATTCGCCAGGCCTATGACGAGCTGCTGCCCGCCGATCGCTTCGCGGCCTATGTGCTCTATATCGAGCTGGATCCCCGCCAGGTGGATGTCAACGTCCATCCGGCCAAGCACGAAGTGCGTTTCCATCAGGCGCGTCTCATCCACGATTTCATCTTCCAGGCGCTGTTTACCGCACTGCGCCAGGACGGGGCAGGGAGCGCCACCGATGCCCCCCTGGCCGAGACCCAGGTCGAGCTGCCGGGCAGCCCGGAGGTCACCTATCCGGGTCAGGCGCCGCGCACCGAGTGGTACGGTGCCGAACACGGCTATCGGGCTCCTGCCCCTGCGCGAGATGGCGACGGCGTGCGGGAAGGCAGTGGTGGCAGGGGAGGACACTACCAGCCTCCCGAACCCCCGAGCCGGGCCGCCATGCGAGGCATGGGCGCCTTGCTCACCACCCTGCCCGAGGTGGCGATGCCGGCATCCCGGCCCGTAGCCGAGAGCGGTGCCGTCGAGACGCCTGCCCGAACGGGGGTGTGGCGTGCCCTGAGCCTGGTCGAGCAGGCCTATCTGCTGATGGAGCGTCAGGGGCAACTGGCGCTGCTCTCCCTGGTACGTGCCGAGCGTCTGTTGTTGCGCCACTGGCTGCTGGATGCCTGGGGCCAGGGGCTGGCGGCCCAGCCTCTGTTGCTGCCGGTCTCCTTCAAGCTGCCGAAAAACCTGGTCGCCCTGGTGGAGGAGCGGGAACGTCTGCTCAAACGCATGGGGCTGGAGTTGAAAAGCGGGGGACGCGACACCATGATCCTGACTCGGGTGCCTGCCCTGCTGCGCCAGACCGATCTGGCCCGCCTCTTACCCGAATTGTTGCAGCTGGTCGAGAGCGGATCTGACAGTGATGCCGATGCGCAGGCTGGAGTACTATGCCAGTGGTTGGTGGAGCAAGGCATAAGTGCCGAAAAAATATACGATTTTGCCACTGCCACCCGGTTGTTGACGGAACTTGTTGCCGATTTCAGTGACCAACTGGCAGACGTTCGCATGGTGCGTCCGTTGCCGCTGGCGAACGTGCTGGCCGAGTTTGCCGATGGCAACTGACGGCGTCTCGTCGTCTGTTGCATCCATATGACCAGTTTTATGCCGGTTCGCCCGTGAAGGGGCGGCCGAAGGGAGTGTTTAACGTGGCTGACTTGCCGACTGCAATTTTTCTGATGGGGCCGACGGCCTCCGGCAAGACGGATCTCGCCATTGAACTGTGCCAGGCCCTGCCCTGCGACATCATCAGCGTGGACTCCGCGCTAATCTATCGCGGCATGGACATAGGCACCGCCAAGCCGACGCCAGCCGAGCTGGCGCAGGCCCCGCACCGGCTGATCGACATCCTGGATCCCGCCATGAGTTATTCGGCGGCGGATTTTTGCAAGGATGCCCTGCGGGAGATGAAAGAGATCGCCGACCGTGGTCGCATTCCGCTGCTGGTGGGCGGCACCATGCTCTATTTCAAGGCGCTGCTGGAGGGGCTTTCTCCGCTGCCTTCCGCCGATCCCGCCATTCGGGCCGGCATCGAGGAAGAGGCTGCCCGCCTCGGCTGGCAGGCGCTCCATGACGAACTGGTGCGCATCGACCCGGTGGCCGGTGCCCGCATCCACCCCAACGATCCCCAGCGCCTGTGCCGGGCGCTCGAGGTTTACCGCATCAGCGGCAAGACCCTCACCGAGCTGACCCAGGTACAGGGAGAGGGGCTGCCCTACCGGGCGCTGCAGTTTGCCATCGCGCCGAGGGATCGGGCCGTGCTGCACCAGCGCATCGAACAGCGGTTTGACAAGATGCTGGGCAGCGGCTTCGAGCAGGAGGTCAGGGCGCTTTACGAGCGGGGGGATCTCACCCCGGATCTTCCCTCCATTCGCTGCGTGGGATACCGCCAAATGTGGGACTACCTGGCGGGGGAAGTGGAGTATGATGAGATGCGTTATCGCGGCATTGTTGCCACCCGCCAGTTGGCCAAGCGTCAGATGACCTGGTTGCGCGGTTGGCCTGATGTGACCTGGTTGGAATCTGGTGAGTCTGGCAATCTGGCCAGGGTCGTCGCCCAAGCTGGTCCGGCTTGACACTCCTGTATAATCAGGTTGTTATATTGAATATCCGGTGTTTAAAAACAACAAACTATAAGGAAAAGAAAGATGGCTAAGGGGCAATCTCTCCAAGACCCGTTTTTGAATGCGCTGCGCCGTGAGCGTATTCCTGTTTCTATCTATTTGGTGAACGGCATCAAACTGCAGGGTCAGATCGAATCGTTTGACCAGTTTGTCATTCTGCTGAAGAACACCGTGAGCCAGATGGTCTACAAGCACGCCATTTCCACCGTGGTGCCGGCCCGTGCCGTCAACCATCACCAGCACGCCCCGGGCGCCGCCGGTGAAGAGCAGGGTGAAGCCGAGGCGTGATATCCTGCGGCGAGTTCACTCGCCAACTCAGATCCATCATGATACCTGTCAAGGAGCAAGCGCTTGTTTGACCGTTACGAAGCTGGTGAACAGGCCGTTCTGGTACATGTCAACTTCAGCGATGAGGGCGAGCGGGAGGATCTGGACGAGCTCAAGATGCTGGTGAGCTCGGCCGGGGTCAATGCACTGGGGGTGATCACCACCAGTCGCAGCGCACCCAGCGCCAAATTTTTTGTCGGCAGCGGCAAGGCGGAAGAGATCGCGTCCCAGGTCCAGATGCTGGACGCCGACGTGGTCATCTTCAACCATGCCCTGACCCCTGCCCAGGAGCGCAACCTGGAGCGTCTGTTCCAGTGCCGGGTCGTGGACAGGACTGGCCTTATCCTCGATATCTTCGCCCAGCGTGCCCGTACTCACGAAGGCAAGTTGCAGGTCGAACTTGCCCAGTTGCGCCATCTTTCCACTCGTCTGGTGCGAGGCTGGACCCACCTTGAGCGACAAAAGGGGGGGATCGGTCTGCGCGGCCCGGGTGAAACCCAGCTCGAAACCGACCGACGCCTGCTGCGTGAGCGCATCAAGGCCATTTTGCGCCGCCTCGACAAGGTGGCCAAGCAGCGGGAGCAGGGGCGCCGTGCCCGCAACCGCAACGAAGTGCCGACCGTTTCTCTGGTGGGGTATACCAACGCCGGAAAATCCACTTTGTTCAACCAACTTACAGATGCCAGCGTGTATGCTGCCGACCAATTGTTCGCAACCCTGGACCCCACCCTGCGTAAATTGGTGATCCAGGATGTGGGTGATGTGATCCTGGCGGATACAGTTGGATTTATTCGGCACTTGCCCCATGATCTGGTCGCGGCCTTCAAGGCGACGCTGCAGGAGACCCGCGAAGCGGATCTGCTGCTGCACGTGGTGGACTGCGCCGACGAACAGATGCAGGAGAATATCGACTCGGTCCAGCAAGTGCTGGCCGAGATCGAGGCGGATGATCGCCCCCAGCTGATGATCTGCAACAAGATCGACAAGCTGAGCGATCGTCCTGCCGGCCTGGAGCGTGACGAGGCGGGTCGCCCGGTGCGAGTCTGGCTGTCGGCCCAGACCGGTGAAGGCAGCGAATACCTCTTCCTGGCCCTGACCGAACTGCTGGCCGGTTCCATGGTCCATCACACCCTGCAGTTGCCGCCGTCGGCCGCCAGATTGCGCAGTGCGCTCTATCGGCTGAAGGGCATCGAGCAGGAAGGTTTCAGCGAGGAGGGGGATTTCGTCCTGGAAGTCCGCCTGCAACTGGCCGACTGGAACCGCCTCATGAAACAAGAAGGTGAGAGTTTACAACGCTTTATCAGGCATTGATTCGTCGATGACGATGAATGTTTACAGGTTTCATCGACGAGAGATGGCCCGATAGAGATGATATCCATCCGCATGTATTAATGGAGACGCTGATGGCTTGGAATGAGCCTGGTAACAATGGCAAAGACCGTGACCCCTGGGGGAACAACGGCAAGAATCAGGGCCCCCCTGATCTGGACGAGATGCTGCGCAAGGTGAGTCGTCGTTTCGGCGGTCTGCTCGGTGGTGGCAAATCCGGTGGTGGTGACGTGGGCAAGTTTGGCCTCTCCATCGCCCTGGTGGTGGCCGTGGTGGTGTGGGTCGTCAGCGGCTTCTACACCATTCGCGAAGCCGAGCGGGGCGTGGTGCTGCGCTTTGGCGAGTACTCCCACAACGTGGATCCGGGCCTGCGCTGGAAGCCGACCTTCATCGATCGGGTGATCCCGGTGGATGTGGAGTCCGTGCGCTCTCTGCCGGCCTCCGGCTTCATGCTGACCCAGGACGAGAACGTGGTGCGGGTCGAGATGGACGTGCAGTATCGCGTGGTCGATCCCGAGCAGTACCTGTTCAGCGTGACCAATGCCGACGAGAGCCTGAGCCAGGCGACCGACAGCGCCCTGCGCTATGTGGTGGGTCACACCAAGATGGACGACGTGCTGACCACGGGTCGTGAGAAGGTGCGCCAGGAGACCTGGCAGGTGATCGACAGCATCATCGAGCCCTACCACATGGGTCTGCAGATCGTGGACGTCAACTTCCTGCCGGCTCGTCCGCCGGAAGAGGTGAAGGACGCCTTCGATGACGCCATCTCCGCTCAGGAAGATGAACAGCGCTTCATTCGTGAGGCGGAAGCCTATGCCCGTGAAGTGGAGCCCAAGGCCCGCGGCCAGGTCAAGCGCCTGGAGCAGGAAGCCGAAGCCTACAAGTCCCAGATCGTGCTGAAGGCCAAGGGTGAGGTCGCTCGCTTCAACGAGCTGCTGCCCCAGTATCAGGCTGCCCCGGAGCTGACCCGCGATCGTATCTACCTGGAAACCATGGAAGAGCTCTATCAGCAGGCCAACAAGGTCCTGGTGGACATGCCGGCTGGCAACAACAGCATGATCTACCTGCCGCTGGACAAGCTCTCCGGCAAGGCGAATGCCGTGCAACCGGCACGTCCTGCGGGCACCCCGGCAGTCGAGGCGGCCCAGCCGTCCAACGAAGGGGCCAACTCCACTCCGACCCCGCTGCGTGGCGGTGATCGTTTCAGCACAGGGAGAAACTGATAGATGAAAAAGCTAGCTATTGGTGTCATCGCTGTGGCCGCCATGGTCTGCTTCTCTTCCATCTTCATCGTCGATGAAGGACAGAAGGGGATCGTGGTGCAGTTTGGCAAGGTGAAACGGGTCGACTCCGGTGAACCGCGCCTGTACGAGCCGGGTCTGCACTTCAAGGTGCCGCTCATCGACCAGGTACGCAAGATGGATGCCCGCATCCAGACTCTGGAAGGCCAGGCGGATCGCTTCGTTACGTCCGAGAAGAAGGACCTCATCATCGACTCCTACGTGAAGTGGAAGATCGAGGACTTCTCCAAGTACTACCTGGCGACCGGTGGTGGCAACAAGATCCAGGCTGAAGACCTGCTCAAGCGCAAGATCAACAACGGCCTGCGTTCCGAGATCGGTAACCGCACCATCAAGGACATCGTCTCCGGCGAGCGCAGTACCGTGATGGAAGATGCCCTGATGAAGATGGCGCGCTCCTCCGAGCTCGGCATCAAGGTGGTGGATGTGCGCATCAAGCAGATCAACCTGCCGGTGGAAGTTTCCAGTTCCATCTATCAGCGGATGCGTGCCGAGCGGACCGCGGTTGCCCGTGAACACCGTTCACAGGGCCGCGAGCAGGCCGAGATCCTGCGTGCCGACATCGACCGCAAGGTGACCGTGATGATCGCCGACGCCGAGAGTAATGCCCGTCAACTGCGTGGTGAAGGGGATGCCGAAGCCGCCAGGATCTATGCCGACAGCTACAAGAAGGACCCGGAGTTCTTCAGTTTCGTGCGCAGCATGGAGGCCTATCGCAAGAGCTTCGCCGGTGGCAACGACCTCATGGTCCTGAAACCGGACAGCGAGTTCTTCCGCTACCTCAAGTCGCCGCACGGCAACAAGCAGTAAACATGTGTTGATATGACCCAAGGGCCTGATGATTCAGGCCCTTTTGTTTGCTGGCCACAGACCGGCAGGGGAACAGGGATAGGGAGAGGTGATGCTGACATCCATGTTGATGGGGCTGGGGTTGCTGCTGCTCTTCGAAGGATTGGGGCCCTTGCTCGCTCCCAGGGCATGGCAGCAGATGCTGCGCCTGCTCGGGGAGTTGCCGCCGGAACAGCTGCGCCGCATCGGCGGCTGTCTGGTGGTGGCAGGTGGTGTCATCTTGTGGGCGTTGGCCCGTTAGAGCCTGTGTTGATACGACAGTGGCACGGGGAATTCGGACAATAAAAAAGAGGCCCTCTGGCCTCTTTTTTATTGTCCGCCGGCTGGCATCAGGCGCTGCGCTGCACCGCCATGTGGGCCAGGGTCTCCAGCGCTTGCTTGTGCCGGGAGTCCGGCAAGATGGCGAGGGCGGCGATGGCCTTGTCAGCCTCTTCCCGAGCCCGCTGGCGGGAGTATTCGAGAGCTCCGGTGCGATCCAGGATGCCCAGAATACGCTCCAGGTGATCCATACCGTTGCGGTGCTCTATGGCATCGCGCACCAGTTGACGCTCTTCCGGGGTACCCACTTCCATGGCACGCAACAGCGGCAGGGTCGGCTTGCCTTCGGCCAGATCGTCACCCACGTTCTTGCCCATCTCCTCGCTCTGGGAGCAGTAGTCCATCACGTCGTCGATGATCTGGAACGCGGTACCCAGGTACTTGCCGTAGTCGGTCATGGCCTGCTCGACGGGCTCGGGCTGATGGGTCAGCACGGCGGCGAGTCGGGTCGCGGCTTCAAACAGCTTGGCGGTCTTGCAGTAGATGACCGTCATGTAGCTCTCTTCCGTGGTATCCGGATCGTTGCAGTTCATCAGCTGCAGCACTTCTCCTTCGGCGATGGTGTTGGTGGCATCGGAGAGGATCTCCATCACCTTCAGGTTGGAGAGTTCGCTCATCATCTGGAAGGAGCGGCTATAGAGGTAGTCACCCACCAGAACGCTGGCGGCGTTGCCAAACAGGGCGTTGGCGGTTTCCCGGCCGCGGCGCAGGTCGGATTCGTCGACCACGTCGTCGTGCAGCAGGGTGGAGGTGTGAATGAACTCGATGATGGCGGCCAGTTTCAGGTGATCTTCACCCTCATAGCCCAGTGCGCGTGCGGCCATCACGGTCAGCATGGGGCGCATCCGTTTTCCGCCCGCACTGACAATATAGAAACCCAGCTGGTTGATCAGGCTGACATCGGACTGGAGTCTCGCCAGGATCAGTTCATTGACCGCCGTCATGTCGGCGGCACAGAGCGCACGGATAGTCTGTTGGTCCATAAGTCTCGTAACGTGACGGCAGCATTTACTGCGTTTTTAGCAATGGCGGGGATTCTACACGATTTCACAATGGGTTACAGTTAGGCGTTTATTCACGGGGGCAGATATGCGCACAAAATAAACTTTTTGCTAAATTGGCCTTGCCTCGGCAAATCGTTCTGCGTAGAATGCCCGCCCATTGTTATAGGTTTTTGTGCGTGTCTGGCCTTGAGCAAAAGACACGCCTTTACGGAGTTAATCAAATGTACGCGGTATTCCAAAGCGGCGGAAAACAACACCGTGTGGCCGAAGGTCAAATCGTTCGTCTGGAAAAGCTGAACGTTGAGACTGGCGCTACCATCGACTTCAACGAAGTGCTGATGGTTGCTGCAGGCGACACTTTCAAAGTAGGTGCTCCTTTCGTTGAAGGTGGCAAGGTTGTGGCTGAAGTTGTGGCTCACGGCCGTGGCGAGAAAGTGACTATCGTCAAGTTCCGTCGTCGTAAGCACCACCGTAAGCAAGCGGGCCACCGTCAGTGGTTCACTGAAGTCAAAATCACTGGCATCAGCGCTTAATTAGAGGAGTCCGATAGATGGCACACAAAAAAGCTGGCGGTTCATCCCGCAACGGTCGCGATTCTGAAGCTAAACGCCTGGGCGTGAAGCGTTTCGGCGGCGAAACAGTTCTGGCTGGCAGCATCATCGTTCGTCAGCGCGGCACCAAGTTCCACGCTGGTGAGAACGTTGGTCTGGGCAAGGACCACACTCTGTTCGCTACCGCGAACGGTAAAGTGCAGTTCGAAGTTAAAGGTCCGCAGAATCGTAAGTACGTCAGCATCGTTGCTGAGTAATTACGGACCGCAAGGATCCGAAGCCCCGCCAACCTGGCGGGGCTTTTGTTTTTCTGATGAGTTTGACGAAAAAACGGCACGCGGATGAGCCGGCGCTGACAGCCCTCATCGGCCAGATGCGCCTCGCCCGAAGGGGCCCGTATCACTATAATTGCGTATCGGTTTTTCGAATTAAGGTGACGGTTACCTATGAAGTTTGTTGATGAAGTCCAGATTCGAGTCGATGCCGGTGACGGTGGTAACGGTTGTGTGAGCTTCCGCCGCGAGAAGTACATCCCGAACGGCGGCCCGGACGGCGGTGACGGCGGTGATGGTGGCGACGTGTATCTGGTGGCCGATGAAAACCTGAACACCCTGATCGACTACCGTTTCGAGCGCTTCCACGCCGCCGAGCGTGGCGAGAACGGCCAGAGTGCCAACTGTACCGGTCGTCGCGGCAAGGACAAGATCCTGCGAGTACCGGTCGGCACCCGCGCCACCGATGAAGACACCGGCGAACTGCTGGGGGATTTGACCAGTCACGATCAGAAGCTGCTGGTTGCCAAGGGCGGCTTCCACGGCCTTGGCAACACCCGCTTCAAGAGCTCGGTCAACCGGGCGCCGCGCCAGAAGAGCAACGGCACCCCGGGTGAAGTGCGTACCCTGAGGCTGGAGCTGCTGCTGCTGGCAGATGTCGGCATGCTGGGTCTGCCCAACGCAGGCAAGTCCACCTTCATTCGCGCCGTTTCTGCGGCCCGTCCGAAAGTGGCAGACTACCCCTTCACCACCCTGGTACCGAATCTGGGTGTGGTACGCGGTGAAAACTCCCGCTCCTTCGTCATTGCCGACATTCCCGGCCTCATCGAAGGGGCTGCCGAGGGAGCAGGCCTGGGTATCCGCTTCCTCAAGCACCTGGAGCGTTGCCGCGTCCTGATCCACCTGGTGGACATCTGCCCGGTGGATGGCTCCGATCCTGCCGAGAATGCCGTGACCATCGTCCGGGAGCTGGAAAAATACAGCCCCGAGCTGGCGGGCAAGCCGCGCTGGCTGGTGTTCAACAAGATGGACCTGATCCTGGAAGAAGAGGCTCAGGAAGTGATGGACAGAGTCAAGGCAGCCCTCAACCACGAAGGTCCGGTCTACGCCATCACCGCCATCAGCAAGGAAGGCACCAAGAAGGTGTGCTACGACATCCTGGATCTGCTGGACACCATGCCCCGTCAGCTGGCGGAAGATGCCAGAGACGCCATCGAGAAGGTGGAGTTCAAGTGGGACGACTATCACAAGAACCAGCTGGCCAAGGCGGAAGCCGATGCCCTGGCGGCGTCCAAGGCCTTCGATGATGGTCTGGACGATGACGACTGGGATGATGAGGACGACGACGGCGTCGAAGTCATTTACGTTCGCGATTGAGCATCATGTTCGTGACAAGACCGGAGCCAGACAGGCTCCGGTTTTTTTATGGGAGGATCGACGGGATCACCCTATAGATATATTTTTCATGTCTCTTATTGCCTGACAGTGGCTGCGGATTATACTGCGCACCTGAATGTAACCTGCATGAAACATTATGCTAACCATTCAAATTGAATCGATATGCATGACTGTTTTGGTTTGTTCTTATGGATGGTTCGCCTGATAAAATATTTATGCTTGAAATGATCAATTAACGGCTTGTTTGTGCAGTTTTTTGGGTTATTCTTGCGCCCGTTTTCCGGGCGAGGGCATGAGTATGCAGGCGGCCCGGCTGAAGGAAAAGTCACATTTAAGGCTGTTTATATGTTGGAAAAGACCCTGGAAGCACCGGCAATCCGTACTCGCCGCAACGTGCTGATGTTTTTGATCCCGTCACTGATCGGGATCCTGCTGTTCATGACCCCGGTCATCTATGACGGCAATGTCACCATTCCCGTCGCCGTGCTGGCGAAGCTGGTTCAAACGGTGTTTGCCGATCATCTGGTGGCCATGGTCAGCGCCATCATCACCACCACCATGCTGATGACCCTGATCGCCTGGCTGTTCAAACCGGCGATCCTGGTGCGCCGTCCCTTCCTCAACAGCCTGTTCAACGTATCCCCCTTCTGGGCCTGCGTGCGGGTGCTGGGCGGGGTCTTCGTGCTGTTGACCTTCTTTGAAGCCGGTCCCGAGGTGCTGCGCTCAGGGGCGACCGGCGGCCTGGTGCTGCATGATCTGCTGCCGGTACTGTTCTCCGTCTTCATCTTTGCGGGCCTGCTGCTGCCCTTGCTGCTGGATTTTGGTCTGCTGGAGTTTGTCGGTACCATGATGACCCGCATCATGCGTCCGGTGTTCCGTCTGCCGGGTCGTTCTGCGGTGGACTGCTTCGCCTCCTGGCTCGGTGATGGCAGCGTCGGGATCCTGCTGACCAGCAAGCAGTATGAAGGCAAGTTTTACACCCAGCGGGAAGCGGCCGTCATCGGTACCACCTTCTCCGCCGTCTCCATCACCTTCTGTCTGGTGGTGATCTCCCAGGTGAAGCTGGAGCACATGTTCGTCCCCTTCTACCTGACCGTCTGCCTGGCCGGTGTGGTGGCCGCCATCGTGGTACCGCGCCTGCCGCCGCTCTCCTGGAAGAAGGATGTCTACAGCGACGGTACTCCCCTGTGCCGCAAGCAGGAGGCCATCCCCCATCAGCACAGCGTGCTGAGCTACGGCTACCATCGTGCCCTGACCAAGGCCGACAGCATGACGGATCTCGGCGCCGTGGCGCGTGAAGGGGTGAAAAACGCCCTGGACATGGTATTTGGCGTGCTGCCGGTGGTGATGGCCGTCGGGACCTGTGCCCTGATGCTGGCGGAGCACACCCCGGTGTTCAACTGGCTGGGGGCGCCCTTCGTGCCTTTGCTCGAGCTGCTGCAACTGCCGGAGGCGGAAGCCGCTTCCAAGACCATCATGGTGGGCTTCGCCGACATGTTCATCCCGGCGGTGCTGGCCTCCACTATCGAGAGCGACATCACCCGCTTCGTGATCGCCGCCATGTCGGTCACCCAGCTCATCTACATGTCGGAAGTGGGCGCTCTGTTGCTGGGCAGCAAGATCCCGGTCAAGTTGTGGGAGCTGTTCGTCATCTTCCTGCTGCGCACCCTGGTCACCCTGCCGGTGATTGCCGGTGTGGCGCACCTGCTGTTCTAAGGGGCGCAGTGGAACGAAAAACGGTCAACCCGGGTTGACCGTTTTTTTTATGGGCGAGTGCCAGCGGAAGGTCAGTGTGATCCTGCCAGCAGGGCCTGGCATTCTACCTCGTCCAGCTGCTCGGGGGCGAGGAAGCGTCTGGCGTAGTCCCGCCAGATGCCGCTCTCGATGAAGAGGGCAAACAGGGCCGGGTCTATGTGCTGTTCCTGCACCATCTTCACCATGATGGCCAGGGACTGGGAGACCGTTTTGCCAGACTTGTAGGGGCGATCGCTCGCCGTCAGCGCCTCGAAGATGTCTGCAATGGCCATGATGCGGGCTGGAATGCTCATCTGCCCCCCTTGCAACTGGCGCGGATAGCCCGTGCCGTCCATCCGCTCGTGATGGCCCCCCGCAATCTCCGGCACCTTGCGCAAATGGCGGGGGAAGGGGAGCTTCTCCAGCATGCGTATGGTCTGGATGATGTGATCGTTGATCTTGTAGCGCTCCTCTTCGGTGAGGGTGCCACGGCCGATGGCGAGGTTGTAGCGTTCCCCCCGGTTGTAGAGGTGGGTGGGCACCCGCACCTTGAAGCCCCATGGGTTGTGTCGGGCGAGATTGTCGTGCTCGGGGCGAGGGATGAGATGGACCGCCTTGTCGGCGAGCAGCGACTCTCGGCAGGGGAGGGGAGAGGGTGCCTCCTGGTGGCGCTTGCGTTCCTCCTGACTGATACCGAGCCGATCGTCCAGAGTGCGCAACCAGGTGCGGCTGGCAATGGCATCCAGCCTGGCGAGCTTCTCCGGCGCCATCCACTCGCCCCCCAGATTGCACTCGGCCACGAAGGCAAACTCCTGATCCAGGGTGTGCCAGAGGGGGAGCAGGGCCTCGAGGGCGGCCTGCTGCCCGGATGGGGGCAGCAGGGCGCAGAGTGCCTCGATGTGGGCATCCCGCTTGAGCACCTCGAAGCGGGTGCGGATCTCGTGGATCCTGTCGTAGATGGTCTCGAGCTTGGTCGCCTTGTCCACCACGAACTCCGGGGTGGTGACCTTGCCGCAGTCGTGCAGCCAGCTCGCGATATGGATGGCCTCCCACTCCTCTTCGTTGAGCCGGAAATCGGCAAAGGGCCCCGTCTGCTGTGAGCAGGCAGCCTGGGTCAGCATCCTGGCCAGTTCCGGCACCCGCTGGCAGTGGCCGCCGGTGTAGGGGCTCTTGGCATCGATGGCACCGGCGATGAGCTCGATGAAGGCTTCCAGCAGTTGCTTCTGCTCCTCCAGCAGGCGCTGGTTTTCGATGGCGGAGGAGGAGGTGCCCGCCAGTGCCTCGATGAGGCTGATGCGCGAGGCCAGTTCGCGGGCCGAGCAGTCTGGCAGGATCAGCAGCAGGCAGCCGATCAGCTCCTGACGGTGGTTGTGAAGGGGCTCGACCAGCAGTTGGCAGGCACCGGGGAAGGGGCCCCAGTCGGTGAGGTAGCGGGCCCACTGTGCCTCGTCGAGGGGCAGGCAGAGGCGCTCCGTGTGGTAGAGACCGCCGAGCAGCGCAGCCTGCCACTGTACCTGTTCGCACGCCAGCGGCTGCCCCTGCCAGATGGCATGAACGGCCTGCATCTCGCTCTCCTGGGCCAGGAAGAGGCAGCCGCCCTCGGCCTGGGCTGCCGCCACCGTCTCGTGCAGGATGCGGCTGAGCAACGAATCGAAGCGATGCTCTGCCGCCAGCGCCCGGCCCATGTTCATGAAATTGCCGAGGGTCAGGCGCATGCTGGACATGGCGCGGGCGAGGTCGTCAATTTCGCGGATCGCCGAATCCGGCCCCGGGCTTTCGCCAAAGTCGAAGTGCTGGATCCGCTCAGCCTCCCCGGTCAATACCAGCAAGGGGGCGGCAGTGCGCCGGGCAGCCAGCCAGATGACGGGCAGCAGGAGCAGCAGACCGGCAAGGGCCCAGGCGAGATTGTGCAGCGCATCCTGGCGCGCCGGGGCGGTGAGCACCTCGGTGGGCACCAGGAGGGCGAGATAAAACGGAGACTCTTCCCCGAGGGAGGAGAGGTTGACCAGCCACTCCTGACCCTGAACCGTTGCCAGGGTCAGCTCGGCGGGGTGATGCAGCAGAGCAGGCCGAGCAGCCATCTCCTGTTGCAGCCTGGTGAGAATGGGGTGATTGAGGGCCGACAGCATGGGCAGGCGGCTCAGTTGCTCGAAGCTTGGAAGGCGCTCGGGATCCGTGGCCAGCAGGGTCCCGACCTCGTCAAACAGCACCAGCTGGCTGTGACCGGGCAGGGGCAACTCGCCGATGAGGGAAGAGAGTCCCTCCACGCCCGCATCGAGCCCGATCACCGCCCGGCGATCATCGCTCTCCACCGCCAGTGTCATGCCTGGCTCCCGGGTAGTGAAGAAGAGATAAGGGTGGGTCACTATGATGCCCGTGCTCCAGCGCGCCTCCTTGTACCAGCCCCGATCTCGCGGATCGAAACGGTAATCCGGCATGGGGCGCCGCTCCAGCAGCCGCAGCCGCTGGTCGAAATAGAGGAACTCTCCCTGTCCCTGATGCAGGCTCTGGACCAGCAGGCGGCTCTCGGGCGGAGGCGCCTCCAGCGCCCCTCTCGCCCGTTCGGTCAGCTTGCGTACCAGAAAGAAATCGCCGTCCTCGTAACCGGCATAGATGGCACCGTAACTGGTGCTGTTGGCCAGCACTTCCGCCAGCTGGGGCAGGAAGGCTAGCCGCGTCTCCAGCCCTGTCATGGCGGACAGCTGGCCGCTGCGCAGCAGATTCAGGGACATGCGGGCCGGTCGCTGGTTCAGCTTGATGGCGAGGGCAAGCTGCTCCCGGTATTGCTGGAAGCTCTGACGTTCGTGCTCCAGCCCCTGCTGCATGCCCTGCTGGAACTGCAGCACGATGAGGGCGCCCCCCAGCAAGGAGAAGAGCAGGATGAAAAGGGTGGCAATGTGTACGTAAAAGGGTCTGCGACTGAGACTTGCGTTTGTCATGGACGGATCCTTGTCCCCTGGCGATCGCCGTATTGGTCACCTAACAGTGTGCTTGCTGGATGACAAAAAGCCTAGGACTCGATCTTGCGCTCTTCAGCCCCAAATCAACAGCCGGCCTTCGCGCTGCGTCCTTGCTCCTGTGGTGAGATGATTCGTTCAGATATCTCGTGCTACATTGCTCCCCTGATAAACGCCCTGTGAACCAATGGAGTGTCCCATGTCTGTCGTCCCCTATTCCGTGCTGGATCTGGTGCCCGTTCCCGAAGGTGGTCTGCCGGCCGAGTCGTTTCGCCACTCGCTGGATCTGGCTCGCCATGCGGAGCGCTGGGGTTACCATCGCTACTGGCTGGCGGAGCACCACAACATGCCGGGCATTGCCAGCGCCGCCACAGCGGTGCTGATTGGCCACCTGGCCGGGGGCACCACGACGTTGCGGCTCGGGGCTGGCGGCATCATGTTGCCGAACCACTCCCCCCTGGTCATTGCGGAGCAGTTCGGTACGCTGAGTTCCCTCTATCCGGATCGCATCGATCTCGGCCTGGGCCGCGCCCCTGGCAGCGATCAGCGCACCATGCAGGCGCTGCGCCGCCAGCGTAGCGGCGAGGTGGATGATTTCCCGGCGGATGTACGCGAACTGATGAGTTATTTTGGCGACGAGGTCGGTGCCGTGCAGGCGGTGCCGGGTCAGGGACTCCATGTGCCCATCTGGCTGCTGGGCTCCAGCCTCTACAGTGCCCAACTGGCTGCGGCCATGGGGTTGCCGTTCGGCTTTGCTTCCCACTTCGCTCCCGCCATGTTGCTGCAGGCGCTGGAGATCTACCGTACCCAATACCGCCCCTCTGCCCGCTGGCCCAAACCCCATGCGGTGGTGTGCGTGAATCTGATCGCCGCCGACACCGACCGTGAGGCCCGCTTCCTGTTCACCACCCTGCAGCAGCAGTTCCTGCGTCTCTACCGGGGGGATGCCGGCAAGCTGCCACTGCCGGTGCAGACGCTGGGGGATGAGTGGTCTCCCCGCGAATTGATGGCGATGGAGCAGACCCTGGCTCGCTCCCTGGTGGGGGAGCCGGATCGGGTACGCCACGGCCTCAAGGCTCTGCTGGCAGAGACCGGAGCGGACGAGCTGATGTTCAACGGCCCCATCGTCGATCATCAGGCGCGCCTGCGCTCCTTCGAGATTGGTGCCGAGCTGATGCAGGGGTTGTAACCCCCCGTGACGTCTGGTCGCCAGCGGCACGCCAAGCCTGGCTGCTCGGGCGAAAAAGCCACGATTGCGCGGTAGTAAGATCTTGATTTTTAAAGGAAGTCAGGTGAGTGTCGGCCATCTGTCGTGTCGCCTCTCATCCCCTTTCCCTATGCTGGCCCTGTCAATCACCACAAGGAGCGCAAGATGATCGTCAGGAAGTTGAGATTGCAACGGGGATGGTCCCAGGAACAGCTGGCGACCCTCACTGGCCTGAGCGTTCGCACCATTCAGCGAATAGAGCAGGGCCAGCAACCCGGACTGGAATCCCTCAAGGCCCTGGCCGCCGTCTTCGAGCTCGATGTGACCCAACTGCAGGAGAGCGAGATGAAAGGGAATGAGGGCGAAGATCGGGGACGCGTGCAGGTGGCGCGGGATGAGCGGGAGGCGATGAAGTTCGTGGAGGGGCTCAGGGGCTTCTACGGCCACCTCATGAGCTATGTGCTGGTGATAGGGGGGCTGTTTGTCATCAACTACCTGAGCAACCCGGACTATATCTGGGCCTGGTGGCCCATGCTGGGATGGGGGCTGGGGCTGGCTTCCCACGCCATCAACCTGTTCCAGCCCTTCAAGCTGTTTGGCCCGGAATGGGAGCGGCGCCAGGTCGAGAAACGGCTGGGGCGCAGGCTCTGATCCGCTCATCATGAAAAAACGGGCCCGGCATTGCCGGGCCCGTTCTGTTTTCAGCTCCATTTCGCAGGAGAGGGCATTGCTCTCCTCTCAACGGCGGATCATTCCCTTGTTCCGCAGAGAGCCGCTCTACTTGGCATAGGCCGGGCAGGGGGTGGCGATCAGGGCGTCGTCCTCGTAGCGCCACAGGGTGAGGCTGTTGCCCCAGACGCACCCGGTGTCGAGTCCCTTGATATCGGATTTGCCGGTGTTGCCCATCAGGGCCGCCCAGTGGCCGAAGACCAGGATGGGGTCATCCACATGGTGCTCGCGCTGCTCGAACCAGGGGCGCAGGCCCGGGGTCGATTCGGTGGGGCCCTTCTTGCATTTGAAGTCGAGGCGCCCGTCGAAGTAGCAAAAGCGCATCCGGGTGAAGCTGTTGATGATGTAGCGGTAACGCTCTATGCCCAGCAGGTTGTCGTTCCAGCTGTCGGGCTGATCGCCATACATGTTGTGCAGCAGCCAGCTGTACTGATCCCCGCGCAGCAGGCTCTCCACCTCCCGGGCACAACTGCGGGCGGTGTGGGCGTCCCAGGCGGGGGAGAGGCCCGCATGCACCATCATGATGGGCAGGTCGGGGTGTTCTGCCAGCAGGGGACGGTGACGCAGCCACTCCAGCAGCTCGTCCCGATCCGGCGCCTCCATCAGCGCCTGCAGCTTGTCTTTCTTCTTGAGCGGGGCGACCCCGTGGGCCACCGCCAGCAGGTGCAGGTCGTGGTTGCCGAGCACGGTGACGGCCTGCTGTCCCAGTGATTTGACGAAACGCAGGGTGTTGAGGGAGTCCGGCCCCCGGGCGACGAGATCGCCGCACAGCCAGAGCGTGTCGTTATCGAAGTCGAACTCGGCAAGATCCAGCAGACGGCGCAAATCGTCGTAGCAGCCCTGGATATCACCGACGAAACAGTTCGCCATGAAACCTCAGTTGATTATGTTGGGGACGGCCAGCGTGAAGGGGGCGATGGGGGCTTCGAATTGTTGCCCCGATTCATCCTGCAGGATGTAGCTGCCTTCCATCACGCCAAGCGGTGTGGCGAGGGGAACGCCACTCTGGTAGGAAAAGGTCTCGCCGGGGGCGATCAGGGGTTGTTCACCGACCACGCCGGGACCTTCCACTTCCAGCATCTTGCCATTGGCATCCGTAATGAGCCAGCGTCGATGCAGCAGTTGCACCGTGCCCGGACCCAGGTTCTCAATCTCGATGCGATAGAGAAAATGGTAGGGATCTGCGGTTCCCGCCACATAGCTGGGGTGGGGGCGGACCACTATCCGGGCTTGGGTCATGGGATCAGGCCTGTTGCTGGTCGGCCAGCCAGTTGGCGATCGTGACGAACTGCTCGAGGGAGAGATTCTCCGGGCGCAGGTTGCCATCGATGCCAAGCTCGGTCAGCTGGGCGTCGGTGATGAAGTTGGAGAAGCTGTTGCGAATGGTCTTGCGACGCTGGCCGAATCCCTCGGTGCAGACCCGGTTCAAGCAACGAATGTCTTTCGCGACGATAGTCGGGTTCTTGTGCGGGATCAGACGCACCACGGCGGAATCCACCTTCGGCGCCGGCTTGAAGGCGCCCGGGCCAACTTCCAGCACCGGCACTACCTGACAGTAGTACTGGGTCATCACGCTCAGACGGCCATAGGCCTTGCTGCCCGGGCCGGCGGCCAGACGCAGCACCACTTCCTTTTGCAGCATGAAGTGCATGTCCTCCACCCGGTCGGAAAATTCGCACAGGTGGAAGATGAGCGGGGTGGAGATGTTGTAGGGCAGGTTGCCGAAGATGCGCAGCGGCCCCTTGCCTTCCCCCATCAGGGTGCTGAAGTCAAAGCGCATGGCATCGGCTTCGATGACGGTCAGCTTCTCCTTGAGGGTCGGGTGTTCGCGCAGACGTGCGGCAAGATCCCGGTCCAGCTCGACCACGGTCATCTTGTCCATCTGGGCGGCGACCGGCTCGGTGAGCGCGGCCAGACCCGGGCCTATCTCCACCAGATTCTGACCCGGTTGCGGGTTGATGGCGGCCACTATCTGGTCGATCACATACCGGTCGTGCAAGAAGTTCTGACCGAAACGCTTACGGGCCGTGTGGCCCATGTGCACCTTACTGCTCATATCTTTTTTTCTCTACCATCTGGATGGCGTGGTTGATCGCGGTGGTGAGGCTGCCGGGGTCTGCCAGGTTCTTGCCTGCCAGATCCAGCGCTGTGCCGTGGTCCACCGAGGTACGGATGAAGGGAAGTCCGAGGGTGATGTTGACCGAGTTGCCAAAGCCCTTGTACTTGAGCACGGGCAGCCCCTGATCGTGGTACATGGCGAGTACCGCATCCGCATCCTTGAGGTATTTGTCCTGGAACAGGGTATCGGCCGGCAGCGGGCCGACCAGATCGATCCCTTCCTGGCGCAGGGCGGCCAGGGCGGGTTCGATGACATCGATCTCTTCACGGCCCAGATGACCCCCTTCCCCAGCATGGGGATTGAGGCCGCAGACATAGATCCGGGGGTGTTCGATGCCGAATTTGCGCTTGAGATCCGCATCCAGGATGCGGATCACCTTGCCAAGGCGATCCTCGGTGATGGCCTTGGCCACATAGGCAAGGGGAATATGGGTGGTCGCTAGGGCCACTCTCAGCCCTTCGGTGGCCAGCAGCATCACCACATCGGCGGTGTCGGACTGCTGGGCGAAGAACTCGGTGTGACCGCTGAACGAGACGCCAGCCTGGTTGATGATCCCCTTGTGCACCGGCCCGGTCACCACGGCGGCAAATTCGCCGCTCAGGTTGCCGTCGCAGGCGCGCTGCAAGGTGGCCAGCACATAGGCGCCGTTGCCCTCATCCAGCTTGCCTGGCACCACGGGGGCGCCGAGCGGCACGGGGCAGACGGTCAGAGTCCCCGCCCGCTGCGGACGGGTGGGGGCGCTTTCGTCATAGGGTTCAAGCTCGACGGGCAGCCCCAGCAGGGCGGCCCGTTCGCGCAACAGGGCGGGATCGGCGATCACCACCAGCTGATGGGGCCAGGCCCGCTGGGCAATCTGCAGTACCAGATCCGGGCCTATGCCAGCCGGTTCACCCGGGGTGATGGCAAGCCGGTGGCAGCTCAGCTGTGCCTCGGCGTGCGCTGGATGCGCCTTGTTCATCTGCTTGTCGCCCATCAATTGGGTTCGATCTGGATGTAGGCTTCGTCGCGCAGCTCATCCAGCCAGGCCTGGGACTCTTCGGCGAAGCGGCGGTTGAAGATGAGCTGGTAGGCGCGTTGCTCCTGGGCCTTGCCGGTGGCGTCCTGGCTGCGGCGATCCTCGAGCTGCACGATGTGCCAGCCGTGGCTGGTGCGGAAGGGTTCGCTGATCTGGCCCGGTTGCAGGCGCCCCAGCATGTCGCGGAATTCCGGCACATAGACGTTGGGATCAGACCAGCCCAGCTCACCACCCTGCACCGCAGAGCCCGGATCCTCGGAGTATTTCTCTGCCATGCTGGCAAAGCTGGCCTTGCCGCTCTTGATGTCGTGCAGGATGCCGTCCAGGGTGCCCTTGGCCTTCTCCTCGCTCAGGATGATGGAGGGCTTGATCAGGATGTGGCGCGCCTTGACCTCTGTCTGCATGACCTGTTGCTGACCCTTGGTGTCGAAGATCTTGATGATGTGCAGACCGGCGCCGGAGCGCAGCGGGCCGACGATGTCACCCTTGCCGGCCCCTTGCACGGCTTCCGCCATCAGGGTGGGCATCTCCTGCGGGCTCAACCAGCCCCAGTCACCCCCTTCCAGCGCCTTGGGACCGTTACTCTCGGCAATGGCCAGCTTGCGGAAGTCGGCCCCCTCTTTCAGGGACGCCAGAATGCGCTCGATCTTGGCCTTGGCAGCGTTGAGCTGCTCGGCATTCGGGTTGTCCGGCAGCGCGACCTGGATATGGCCGATATGATATGACGTCTGCTGCTGGCCCTGTTTGCTCAGGGCCTCGACCACCTGTTTGACCTCCTGATCGGAGATGTTGATGCGACGGCGGACCTGGCTGCGGCGCACCTCGTTCATCAGGATCTCGCGGCGCACCTCCTCACGGTACTGGGCGTAGGTCAGGCCTTCCCGCTCCAGTTGGGCGCGCAGTTGCTCCAGGTTCATCTTGTTGTCGGCGGCAATGCTCTGGATGGCCTGTTCCAGCTGGGTGTCACTGATCTTGAGCCCCTGGCGCTCCGCCAGTTGCAGTTGCAGGCTCTCCTGGATCAGGCGATCCAGTGCCTGCTTGCGCAGGGTGACGTCATCGGGCAGGGACTGGCCGCTCTCCTGGGCAGAGGCCTTGACCTTTTGCACCAGGGCCTCCTGCTGACTGGCCAGCACCACATCCTTGTTGACCACGGCCAGCACCTTGTCCATCAGCTCGGGGGCGGCGAGGGCACCCTGGCTCATGACTCCGAACAGGCCTGCGGTCAGCAGGGAAATCAACGTCTTCTTCATATCCATCTCTCAAGGCGTTTGCCAGACCGGTTACTGGTCTCGCAGGTTAAACGGACGAATGTAAGGCAGTGCTTCGGTGTCCAGGGAAGTGCCCTTGGAGCCGGTACCCACGCTACCCAATCCTTTCATTTCAAATTGAATGCCGAGGCTGCGCTCGGACGTCGGGGTCAGGTTCACGTTGTCTGGCGTGTTGACCCATTCCAGGTTGAAGTTGATGCTCCAGCAGCAGGAGTCGTATTTCAGACCCACCTTGCGGTCCACTTTGACGTTCTGGTTGAGCTCCTGATAGTAGCCGCCATAAAGGTGCCAGCGATCGTCCAGCGGGGTGGTCAGCAGCAGGCCGATCTGGTTGAGATCCGTCACCTGGCCCTTGTGGTCGAGGTCGTAGTTGGCATCCCGCACGAAGCGGTGGTTCAACTGGCTGATCAACTTCTCGTGACGGTATTCCAGGGCGCTGTTGGCAGAGCTTATCTGGCGCTGTTCCATATCATATTGTGCCCCCGCATGGGCATACCACTGCTCGTTGATCTTGGCGTCACCCTCGAACGACAGCGGGGAGCGGGTATTGGTGCTCAGCTCATCGCTGCTGTAAAGCTTGACCCTGGGCGCAACGAAGTCGAAGGCTTGGGCAACGGCCAACCGGATTCGTTCATCCCCGGCCGGATCATAAATACGGGTGGTGACCCCCAAGGAGAGCCGGTTGGAGTCGCTGATGCGGTCCAGACCGGCGAAGCGGCGATCGCTGAAGAGGCTGTAGTAGTCCTGGCGCATGGTGGTGGAGTCATAGACACCGATGTTGCCCTGATCCTTGTAGGGCACATAGAGGTACTGGAATTCAGGCTCCAGGGTCTGGTTGGCACCCTCGCCAAACCACTGCTGATCCCGCTCGAAGGTCATGCCGCCCTTGAGACGGAACGAGGGCAGTACCCGGGTGATGGTCCCCTCTTCCAGGGTGACGTCGCCGCCCTCTCTCGGGGTGAAACGATTGGTGAAGGTGCTGCTCATCTGGTCAGGCACCGTCTGGTCGTAGCGGGTGTACATCAGCTTGTATTGGCTGTCGAGGAAGTAGCCCGCCTCGTCAACGAGGGGGATGGTCAGGGTGGGGGCCGTGTAGACCCGGGTGCCGGTGTAGGCTTCACCCTTGTTCTGCTCGATGGCCTGATCGTTGTTGTAGCCGAAGTTGGTCAGCTCGGTATTCCAGGCCAGATCGTACCAGCTGCCCTGCTGGTAGTAGTTGTGGTTGATGCGCGGCATCAGCTCGTGGGGCTGCTGGGCGCTGGCCAGCAGGATCTGGTAGGTCCGTACCTCGGCATCGAGGTTCCAGTTCTGCTGGTAGTAACCTGCCTTCAGGGATTGCTGCAACTGGTTGTCGACCTGGGTCCCCACCTTGGGGGTGAAGTCGTTGAAGTAGTTGTAGTCCTGGTCCCGTACCTTGGTGTAGTCCACCGACACCCGCATGGCGTTGTCCATGAACATGGAGGTGTGGCGGGCGCTGAGCAGGTAGCGGTGACCGTCAGAGAGATGCTGATTGAGGCTGGCCGTCTCGTCGTACTGCTTGTCGTCCGCGAGGTTCTCGAAGTAGAGGCTCCCCACGTGGGCCGGGTCCGGCATGTAGCGGAACTCGACCTGTTCCATCAGGCCCCGTCTGTCCATGAAGCGGGAGGTGATGGTGGCATCGTAGTTGGGGGCGATGTTCCAGTAGAACGGCTGGGTGATGTCCATGCCGTTCTTGGAGCTTTGGGTATAGCCCGGGTAGAGCAGACCGGTCTTGCGCTCATCCTTGATGGGGAAGTTGATATATGGGAAGTAGAAGACCGGATAGTCATAGAGCCAGAGGCTGGCGTTCCAGGCCTCCCCGAATACCTCGGACTGATCGATGTCGATGCTGCCGGCCTTCAGGGTCCAGGCCTCCTGGCCCGGTGGGCAGGTGGTGTACTGGGCCCCTTCCAGAGTGATGTTCTGGTTGTTGTTGGTCATGGTCACCTTTTCGGCGAAGCCGCGCACCGGTGAGCCATGGACCTGATATTTGCCCTCTTCCAGCTCGGAGTTCTTGGTGTCCAGGTTGGATTTCAGGGTCTTGTCGCTGGTGACCGTGATCTGGCCATCGTTGTAATAGATGTTGCCGATGGCGATGACATCCCGGCTCTTCTGGTCGAGCTGGGCATAGTCGGAGTCGAACTTGCGCACGCCCTGACGCACCTTGACGTCACCCTCGTAGACGGCGGTACCGCCCTGCTTGGCCTCCAGGCGATCGGCATCCACCTCGACGGGCTGGGCATTGGCGTCCTGGCCCGCAGTGGGCTTCTCTATCTTGGGGACATAGTCATAGCAGAGGCTGTCGAGGATCCCGGTTGCGGGTGGCGCATTGAGTGGCGCTGCCTGGGCCATGAGCGGGCTCAGGGCAGGAACAAGGCTGATGGTCAGGGCGATGGGACAGGAGTATCCCAGTGTCCATTTTGTCATGTGAAAGGCTCGCGCAATCCGTAGTAAAAACGGTGGATTCAGGGCATGCATTTTATGTCAGGATCCATCGAGTTGACATTGCATGTCATTGCTTTATGTTAGCCGGCAATGATAAAGCATTATTGCGGCCAGGGCTAACAGCCAAGTGCTGCTTTCCAATTTGGTTCCCGACTCATGCACGATCGCGCTTCCCTGCTTTTGCAATGGGCTCGCCGGATTTCCGGTGACGCCAACCTCTCGTTGACGCTTATTTCCGGTGACGCCAGTTTCCGCCGCTACTTCCGGGGCGGCGGTCTGGTGTGGGTGGATGCTAATCCGAAAACCGAAAAAAATCATGAATTCGTTCGCAATGCGGCCGCCCTGCACGATGCGGGGCTGCTGGCCCCCGAGGTAAAGGGGGTCGACTACGAGCAGGGATTGCTGGCGGTGACGGACCTGGGGGATACCCAGCTTATCGGCTGCCTGAACGAAGCGAGCGTACTGGCCTGGTATGGCAAGGCCATCGCCCTGCTGCCAAGGCTCGGCACCGTGGCGCTCGAGCTCGAGCCCTTCGATGAGGCCTTCATGGCCCGCGAAAATGCCATCTTCCCCGAGTGGTTGCTGGGACATCACCTGCAACTGACCCTGAGCGATGAAGAGCAGCAGTTGCTGGCGGAGACCTTCGCCTGCCTCACGGCGAGCAACCTGGCCCAACCACAAGGAGTGATGCACCGGGATTTCCACAGCCGCAACCTGATGGTGTGCGGCGGGATGAACCCGAAGGAGAGCGACCTCGCCCTTATCGACTTCCAGGACATGGTCATCGGGCCGCTGAGCTATGACCTGGTTTCCCTGCTCAAAGATTGCTACGTGCGCTGGCCGGACGCGGTGATCGAGCAGTGCATGCGACTTGGCTTCGACACCCTGCAAGGGGCCGGCCTGCTCGGCAATCTGGACTATGCCGCGTTTCGTCGCGCAGCCGATCTCACCGGCATGCAGCGCCATCTCAAGGCGGCGGGTCTCTTCACCCGCCTCTATCACCGCGATGGCAAGGCCGGCTACCTCAAGGACATTCCCCGCACCCTGGGCTATGTGGTCGATGTCTGTCGCAGCCATGGCGCCGCCTATCCGGTGCTGGCCCGCTTCGGCCAGTGGCTGGAGCAGGTGGTGCTGCCCGGATTGGCGCGCACCGGGGTGACACCATGAAGGCGATGATCCTGGCCGCCGGGCGCGGCGAGCGGATGCGTCCGCTCACCGATCTGCTGCCCAAGCCGCTGCTGGCGGCGGGGGGCAAGCCGCTCATCGTGCACCATATCGAAAAACTCAAGGCAGCCGGCGTGACCACACTTGTCATCAACCACGCCTGGCTCGGACACAAGCTGGTGGCGGCCCTCGGCGATGGCAGTGCGCTCGGGGTATCCATCCACTGGTCGGCCGAAGAGAGCGCGCTTGAGACCGCCGGCGGCATCGTGCAGGCGCTGCCCCTGCTGGGCAGCGAACCCTTTCTGGTGATCAACGGCGATACCTGGCTCGACCTGGATTATCGCGCTCTGGTGAACCAGCCGCTTGGGGAGGATCTCGCCCACCTCTGGCTGGTGCCCAACCCTCCCCAGCACCCGCAAGGGGACTTCTCCCTGCAAGCGGGTCGGGTGCTGGACACCCCGGCCCTCACCTTCAGCGGTGTCGGCCTCTATCACCCCGCCGCCTTTGCCGGCTTGCCCTGCGGGGCGCGCAAGCTGGCCCCCCTGCTGCGCGACTGGATGGCGCAGGGACGGGTGGGTGGCAGCCTGCTGGCAGGCGAGTGGCGCGACATCGGCACAGTGGATCGGCTGCGCGAGCTGGACGAGCAACTGCTCGCCGGCACCCATTAACATCACGAGGTCTTGAACCATGCGTATTTGGGGCAAGGTGCTTGGCACCTTCTTCGGTTTTCTGCTCGGCAACATCTTCGGTGCCCTGCTGGGCCTGTGGATCGGCCATCGCTTCGATCGGGGCATGGGGATCCGCGGGGCCTTCCAGCGGGCGCCCAGCCAGCAGCAGCAGGCCGTCTTTTTCCATGCCACCTTCGCCGTCATGGGCCACATCGCCAAGGCGAGCGGCCAGGTCACCGAGCACGAAATACGGGTCGCCTCCAACCTGATGGACAGGATGCGGCTGGCCGGAGAGCAGCGGGTACGGGCTCAGGAGTCGTTCCGCCTTGGCAAGGAGGCGGACTTCCCCCTGCGCGAGACCCTGGCGGAGTTTCGCCAGGCGAGCCTGGGGCAGCGCGACATCCTGCGCTTCTTCCTCGAGGTCCAGCTGCAGGCCGCCTTCGCCGACGGTCAGGTGGAGGCGAGCGAGCGGGCCATCCTACAAACCATCGCCGACGAGCTGGGGTTCAGTCGCATCGAGCTTGCCCGCATTCTGGCCATGGCCGAGGCCCAGATGAACTTCTTCCACCGCCAGCAACAGCAGGGCAGTGGCCAGGGGCAGCAATACCGCCAGGAGCCCCCCTCCCGGGATCGCCTCAAGGATGCCTATCAGTTGCTTGGGGTGAACGAGAGCGACAGCGATCAGGAGATCAAGCGTGCCTATCGCAAGGAGATGAGCAAGCATCACCCTGACAAGCTGGCCGCCAAGGGATTGCCCCCCGAGATGATGGAGATGGCCAAGGAGAAGACCCAGGAGATCCAGCAGGCCTGGGAGTGGATCCGTGAGGCCCGCGGTATTCGCTGAGCCCTGAGCCCGCCATAAAAAAATGCCCGTCGATGACGGGCATTTTTGTTTTCAGAGTCTGGTTTTCTTTTCATGGAAGAAAAATCAGTGGGCATCGACCCAGACAAACTTGAGGACGAAGAGCAGGGCTACCACCAGCACGCAGGGGTTGATCTCGCGCCAGCGGCCGGTGCCCGCCTTCATCACGCAGTAGGAGATGAAGCCCACGGCGATCCCCTCGGTGATGGAGAAGCTGAACGGCATCATCACCGCGGTCATGAAGGCCGGCACCGCTTCGGTCAGGTCTTCCCACTTTACCCGGGTCAGCTCGGAGCACATCAGCACGCCCACGTAGATGAGAGCCCCCGCTGCGGCATACGCCGGTACCATGGCGGCGACCGGAGAGAAGAAGATGGCCAGCAGGAACAGGATGCCCACCACGATGGCGGTCAGGCCGGTGCGACCGCCGACGGCGACGCCGGAGCTGCTCTCGATGTAGGCCGTCACGGACGAGGTCCCCATGAAGGCGCCGCCGACGGAGCTGACGCTGTCCACCACCAGGGCCTGCTTCATGCGCGGGAAGTGCCCCTTGTCATCGGCCAGCTTGGCGCGGTTGGTCACGCCGATCAGGGTGCCGGAAGAGTCGAACAGGTTGACCAGCATGAAGGAGAAGATGATCCCGGCGAGGCTGATGTCCAGCGATCCCATCAGGTCCAGCTGGCCGAAGACTGGTGCAATGCTCGGCGGCACGGAGACGAAGCCCTTGAAGGTGACGTCGCCGAACAGCCAGCCCAGGGTGGTGGTCACCACGATGGCGATGAGCACGGCGGAGTGGACGCCGCGGGCGGAGAAGATGCAGATGAGGAAGAAGCCGAGCAGCCCCAGCAGGCAGGGCAGGGAGGTGAGGTTGCCCACGGTCACCATGGTGGCGGGGCTCGCGACCACGATGCCGGCATTGTGCAGGCCCAGCAGGGCGATGAGCAGACCGATGCCGGCGGTGATGCCGACCCGAAGTGTCAGGGGAATGTTGGCGATGAGCCAGTAGCGTACCCGCAGCAGGGTCAGGATCAGCAGGCCCAGCGCACCCCAGAAGATGGTGCCCATGCCCACTTGCCAGGAGTAGCCCATGCCGGCCACCACCACGAAGGCGAAGAAGGCGTTGAGGCCCATGGCGGGAGCCAGGGCGATGGGCAGGTTGGCCAGCAGACCCATCAGGATGCTGCCGATGCCGGCGATGAGGCAGGTGGTAACGAACACGGCCTGGGTGTCCATGCCTGCCGCAGAGAGGATCTGCGGGTTGACGAAGACGATGTAGACCATGGTCAGGAAGGTGGTGATGCCGGCGATCACCTCGGTGCGGGCCGTGGTGCCATGACCGCGCAGGGCAAACAGGCGCTCGAGCAATCCCTGCCCGGCAGCCGGGCTGGCGGTCTGCCCGGTAGCGTGATGTGGTTGATTCATGTTGGATTCCAATGGGTGACGTGAAATAGGCAGCAGGGGGCCCGGCCCATCCATGCGGGGCGACGGACCCTGATTCTGGCGGTGAAGTGACCAGACTCGTCCTGATACCGTGACAGCGCGCACATTTTCACACAGGCGGCCAGGTTTACAAACCCCGGATGTGCGAGGCGGATCAATGAATAGAGTAAAAATTCAAACGTTTTCTCCCGGAGGCAGGAGAAAGGGGACCAATAGAGCCCCGTTTCCACATCGGGATCAACGGTTTTTCTGGTAGCGTTCGATAAGCTGGCTCAGCACGGCATCGCTCTGCTCCAGCAAGGGATCGAGGGCCAACCCCATGCGTTGCAGCAGCAGGGTGGCCTGGGTTTCACTCAAGGGGCGGCCATCAAGGAAGTAGGCCTGCTCGGCCAGTTGCTTGTCATGGCGGGGCAGCAGCACCCAGTGCACCCGTCGAGGTTCGATGGCGGCGAGGATCCGATTGGCGGCCGCGCAGAAGGTATCGATGTGCTGCTTGCCATCCGGCCCCAGGCAGCCGGGTTCGAGCCGGATCTGGATGGTGAGTCTGGTGGTGGAGGCTTGGGTCATGGGTCGCTATCGCTGGGGAATAGGTGGAGATTGTAAGTCAGAAGAGGCAAAAAAGGGGAGCCCCGGCTCCCCTTGTGACGTCATGCCTGGCGGCGCGGCTGTTGCCTCGCCTTACTTGGCAATGCGCTTGTACTTGGCGCGGCGCGGCTGGATAGCCTCGGCACCGTAGGTCTTCTTCTTCCACTCTTCGTATTCGGTGAAGTTGCCTTCAAAGAACTCGATCTTGCCCTCGTCCTGGTAGTCCAGAATGTGGGTGGCGATGCGGTCGAGGAACCAGCGGTCGTGGGAGATGACCATGGCGCAACCCGGGAACTCCAGCAGGGCGTTCTCGAGGGCGCGCAGGGTTTCGATGTCCAGATCGTTGGTCGGTTCATCCAGCAGCAGCACGTTGCCGCCGGTCTGCAGCAGCTTGGCCAGGTGCAGACGGCCACGTTCACCACCGGAGAGCTCGCCGACCCGCTTCTGCTGGTCGGAACCCTTGAAGTTGAAGCGGCCGATGTAGGCGCGGCTCGGGAACTCGTAGTTGCCGATGCGCAGGATGTCCTGGCCGTCGGCGACTTCCTCGAACACCGTCTTCTTGTCGTTCATGCTGTCGCGGAACTGATCCACGGAGGCCAGCACCACGGTGTCACCCAGGGTGATGGAACCGGAATCCGGTTGTTCCTGACCCGACATCATGCGGAACAGGGTCGATTTACCGGCACCGTTCGGACCGATGATGCCGACGATGGCACCCTTCGGAATGGAGAAGGAGAGATCGTCGATCAGCTGGCGGTCGCCATAGGACTTGCAGAGGTTGGCCACCTCCACCACCTTGTCGCCCAGGCGCGGTCCGGGCGGAATGAACAGCTCGTTGGTCTCGTTGCGCTTCTGGTAGTCGTTGGTGTTGAGCTCTTCGAAGCGAGCCATACGAGCCTTGGATTTGGCCTGACGGCCTTTCGGGTTCTGACGAACCCACTCCAGTTCCTTCTCGATGGACTTGCGACGGGCGGCTTCGGAACTCGCTTCCTGGGCCAGACGGGCATCTTTTTGCTCCAGCCAGGAGGAGTAGTTGCCCTCCCAGGGGATGCCTTCGCCGCGGTCCAGCTCCAGGATCCAGCCCGCCACGTTGTCGAGGAAGTAGCGGTCGTGGGTGATGGCCACGACGGTGCCTTCGTAGTCGTGCAGGAAGCGCTCCAGCCAGGCCACGGATTCCGCATCCAGGTGGTTGGTCGGCTCGTCCAGCAGCAGCATGTCCGGTTTTTCCAGCAGCAGGCGGCACAGGGCTACCCGGCGGCGCTCACCCCCGGAGAGGTGCTTGATCTGGGCATCCCAGGCCGGCAGGCGCAGGGCGTCGGCCGCACGCTCCAGCTGGTTCTCCATGTTGTGACCGCCCTGGGCGGCGATGATGGCTTCCAGCTCGCCCTGCTCGCGGGCCAGCTTGTCAAAATCCGCATCCGGATCCGCGTAGGCCGCATAGACCTCGTCCAGGCGCGCCATGGCGCGTTTCACCTCGCCGACTGCCTCTTCCACCGCTTCGCGCACGGTCTGCTCCGGATCCAGCTTCGGCTCCTGGGGCAGGTAGCCGATCTTGATGCCGGGCTGCGGACGGGCTTCCCCTTCGATCTCGGTGTCGATGCCCGCCATGATGCGCAGCAGGGTCGATTTCCCGGCGCCGTTCAGACCCAGCACGCCTATCTTGGCCCCCGGGAAGAAGGAGAGGGAGATGTTCTTGAGAATATGACGCTTGGGCGGCACGACCTTGCCAACCCTGTTCATGGTGTAAATAAATTGAGCCATTGGCTAATTCTCTTCCTTTCAGCAGTTTAATGTCTTGGCATTAACAAACTGATGTCGTGGTGGGGCCGGGTCGACGGGCCGTCAACCCGGTTCCAAAAAACCCGTCGATTGTAAACCAATGGGAGAGGGGCGGCAAAGCCGGGCGCCGCAGGCCGGGACGGCCGACAGGCGCGAGGGAAGAGGGGCAACCGGGCAAGCTCAGCGCGGTGAGCTGCGGCGGGCCGGTTTGTCAGGATCCTGCCCCGAGTAGTAGAGCACCCGCTGCACATACTCCTGGGTTTCCTGATAGGGCGGCACACCGCCGTGGCGCAGCACGGCCTGCTCCCCGGCGTTGTAGGCGGCGCTGATCCTCACCCAGTCCGGACCGAACTGCTTCTCCAGCCACTTCAGGTAGATCATGGCACCACGGATGTTCTGCTGGGCATCGAACGGCCGAGTCACGCCGAAGCGAGCCTGGGTTTCGGGAATGAGCTGCATGACGCCCTGTGCCTGCTTGGGGGAGACGGCGGTGCTGTTCAGATTGGATTCGGCGATGGCGATGGCCAGGGCGAGCTGGGGGTCCACTTTGTGACGCTGGGCGGCCTGGCGGATCATGACGGCCAGCTTTTGCTTGGCCTGTGACTGTCTGGCCAGGTAGCGCTCCTGATCGAAGGGGGTACTGGGGCGCACCCAGGGGGCTCCGCCACCGCCTCCGATGCCGCAGGTACCCAGGGGGGCATTGCCGACCCGCTCGTTGTAGTAACGGGCGGCCTGCTGGTTGCCAAGGCGCATGGCCATGGCCAGGTAGGCGTTGGCGCTGCGGGCATTGCGGATCCCCTGGGGGCCGCGGGCCAGCAGGCGGCCGATGCGGTAATAGGCTTCCGGGTTGCCAAGGTTGGCGGCGGTGCAGTAGTGGGCGATGGCCTGCCTCGGATTGCCCTGTTCCATGGCGGCGCCCTGGCGCAGTGCGCTCATGGCCTTGGGGGCCTGGCGAAAGGGATCTGCGTGGGAAGTGGTGGCCAGCAGTATCAGGAGTCCCCAGCCCCAGAGTCGTTTTTTCATGGAAACCTCGTCTTTGGTATCCGCAACATATAGGCCCGATCCGGGGAGGGACGCCAGCCAGCAGATGGAACATCTGGTTATGTGGGTGAGCAACAGAGATGAAAACGGTATGGAACTTTTGGTGCAGGGGAGAAGCGGTATGGCTCCCGGGTCAGTGACTGCTTTGACAGATTTGTTAATTGAGGTTCAATATGCTGACACAGTTGTTTTCTAACGCCTTGTATTTGCATGATGTCAGCCAGGCCATCGATGCAATGTCGTCGGGTCTGCCGGGTGAATCGATAGCGCCTCGGATGAGGGCAGGATGTGCATATGGTCGAATCGGTCGATATCTCTGTCGTGGTGCCTGCCAAGGATGAGCGGGACAATCTGGCCCCGCTCGTCGGCGAAATAGATGCCGCCCTTGGGGGCAGGTTCGAGTACGAACTTATCTATGTGGACGATGGCAGTGTGGACGGAAGTCATGTGGTGCTGCGCGATTTGCAGACGCGTTTCACCAGGCTGAGGGTGCTGTGCCATGTCCATGCCGTGGGCCAGAGCATGGCGGTGCTGAGCGGGGTGCGCCACGGGCGTGGCGACTGGCTGGTGGTACTCGACGGCGATGGTCAGAACGATCCCGCCGACATCCCCGCCATGCTGGAGGAGGCGATGCGCCGCTACCAGAGCGATCCATACCAGGTGGGCCTCATCGGCCACAGGGTCAACCGCCGCGACGACTGGGTCAAACGTCTCTCTTCAACGCTGGCCAACGGCTTTCGCGACCTGCTGCTGCGCGACGGCATTCCGGATACCGGCTGCGGGCTCAAGGTCGTGCGTCGCGACTGGTATCTGAAACTGCCTGCCTTCAATCACATGCACCGCTACATCCCCGCGCTGATCCAGGCTCAAGGGGGGCGCATGGCGCCCTGGCCGGTCAACCACAGGCCACGCCAGGCGGGCATCTCCAAATACGGGGTCTGGAACCGGCTCTGGGTCGGGCTGGTGGACGTGGTCGGGGTCTGGTGGTTGCAGCGCCGCTCCAAGGTGGTTGAAATCCGGGAGATGCTGGAGTGATGGACGCCTGGCTGTCTGCCCCCATCGACTGGCTGGACTGGACCGGGGTGCACGTCACCGGCTGGAAGCTGATCGGCTACACGGGGGCGCTGATGTTCGGCGGACGCTGGCTGGTGCAGTTTCTGGCGTCCAGGCGGGCGGGGCGACCCGTCATCCCGCGCCTGTTCTGGTACATGAGCGTGCTCGGCAGCCTGATGACGCTCAGCTACTTCACCTTCTCTCCCAAGCAGGACTCCGTCGGCGTGCTGCAAAACCTCTTCCCCACCTTCACCGCGCTCTACAGCCTCTATCTCGATATCCAGCATCGGGGCTGGCGGCGTGACAAGGGAGTGACCGGGGAGGCTCGTCATGGTGAGTGATCGCACCCTGCTCAATCAGACGTCCCTTGGCTGGTTGCTGCTGATCGCGCTGGTGGTGCTGGGGGCCGGGCTGGGTCTGCGGGACCCCTGGCCGGCGGACGAGCCGCGCTTTGCCCTGATCGCCAAGGAGATGGTGGAGAGTGGCCAGTGGCTCTTCCCCATGCGCGGCGGGGAGCTCTATCCGGACAAGCCGCCGCTGTTTATGTGGGGGATCGCGATCGGTTATGTGTTGACTGGCTCCATCAAGGTGGCCTTTCTGCTGCCTTCCCTGCTGGCGGGGTTGCTGACCATCTTGCTTGTGTGGGACCTGGGGCGTCGGTTATGGAACCCAGCGGTCGGCTTTATGGCCGGGCTGTTGCTGTTGTTCACCGTCCAGTTCACCCTGCAGGCCAAGACGGCGCAGATCGATGCCCTGGCGACGGCCTTCATCACCCTCGGTCTCTATGGTTTTCTGCGCTTCCTGCTCTGCGAGGGAGGGTGGCGCTGGTACTGGCTCGGCTGGTTTGCCGCGGGGCTTGGTGTCATCACCAAGGGGGTGGGAGTACTGGCCCTGCTGGTGCTGCTTCCCGCGCTCTGGACCCACAGGGCACAAATCCGCGCCGCGCCTTTGTCAGCCTGGCTGAAGGCCCTGCTCGGGCCGCTGGCCATGGCCCTGGCGATGAGCCTCTGGCTGGTCCCCATGCTGGAGGCCGTGACCCGAAGCGGGGATCCCCTCCTGCTGGCCTACAGAGACAACATATTGCTGCGCCAGACGGTGACTCGTTATACCAGCGCCTGGCACCACGTCAAACCCTTCTGGTACTACCTTACCTCGGTGATCCCGCCGTTCTGGCTGCCGCTCTCCCTGCTGCTGCCCTGGCTGGTGGTGGCCTGGCGGCGCGCCATTCGGGCGCAGGACAGGCGTATCCTGCTGCTGCTGGGTTATCTGATGCTGGTGGTGCTGTTTTTCTCCTGCTCGCCAGGCAAGCGGGGCGTCTACATCACGCCCGGTACGCCCGCCCTGGCGCTCCTGACCGCACCCTTCATCGGCACCCTGCTGGTCCGGGTCTGGCCGGGGCGACTACTGGCCGGGCTCGGCTGGTTGCTGGGAGGGGTAGGGCTGGTGGGGGCTCTGGTGCTGGCATGTAGCGACAGAGTGGCCAGCCGTCTGGGGGAACTGGGGCCGGATCCCTGGCTTCCCCTGCTGGTGCTGGGGGGATCCTTGCTGCTGATCAATGCCTGGCTTCGCCGGGCGCCACTGACCGCCATTCTCTGCTCCCTGGCGGTGGGGTGGCTGATCTACTCCTGCTGGATAAGCGTGCGCCTCAACGAGGTGCGAACCCCTCAGGGAGTCATGGCATTGGCGGCGCAGAGGGTGCCCGCGGGGGATGAACTGCTGCTGGCGGGCTTCAAGGAGCAGCATCTGCTGTTTAGCCTGCAACCAGTGAAACATTACCCTTATCTGATGGGAGACGGGGAGCAGGCCCGGGAAGCTGCCGCCTGGATAGAGGCTGCCCCCGGGCGCTGGGTACTGGGGAGCGCCGACCTGATGGTGAGGTGTTTTGACCCCGCGAAGATGGAAAACCTCGGCAACCGTCACCGTACCGACTGGCTGCTGGCAGGCCCGCACGCACTCAAACCCGCCTGTCGTGGGCTCTCCCCCACCATGGTGCCCTTCAGCTATACCCCTTCATCCTGAGCGCAGGGTCTGAGCCAGGCGACCCTGCCACCTCGCCTGGCTCAGACCCGGTAGTAGTCCCGATACCAGCGGACAAAGCCGTCAACCCCTTCCTTGAGCCCGACACGGGGGCGATAGCCCGTGGCGTCAAACAACGAGCGGGTGTCGGCCCAGGTGGCGAGCACGTCGCCGGGCTGCATGGGCAGCATGTTGCGGATGGCCCGTTTGCCGAGGGCCGCCTCGATGGCATCCACGAAGTCCAGCAGCCTGACCGGGCTGCCGTTGCCGATGTTGAAGAGGCGATAGGGGGCCGGGCTGGCGTCCGGGGCCCCCTGCCAGTGGGCATCGCCCGCAGGGGGGATGTCTGAGATGCGCAATATCCCCTCGACGATGTCGTCGACATGGGTGAAATCCCGGCTGAGCTGGCCCTGGTTGTAGAGGTCGATGGGGTCGCCGTTCAGGATGGCGTGCACGAACTTGAACAGGGCCATGTCGGGCCGACCCCAGGGGCCGTAGACGGTGAAAAAGCGCAGCCCGGTGGTGGGCAGACCGTAGAGATGGGAGTAGGAGTGGGCCATCAGCTCTCCCGCCTTCTTGCTCGCCGCATAGAGAGAGACGGGATGATTCGCCCCATGGGACGGCTTGAACGGCATCTGTTCGTTCAGCCCGTAGACCGAGCTGGAGGAGGCATAGATCAGGTGCTGCACCCGGGTCTGGCGACACCCCTCCAGCACGGTGAGGTGGCCGGTGAGGTTGCTGTCGGCATAGGCGAAGGGGTTGTCCAGGGAGTAGCGCACCCCGGCCTGGGCCCCCAGATGGATCACCCGGTCAAACTGCTCGCGGGCAAAGAGCGAAGCCATGGCCGCGCGGTCCGCGAGATCGGTGCGTTCGAAGCGAAAGCCGGGCAGAGGCGTGAGCAGGGCGAGGCGCGCCTCCTTGAGACTCACCGCGTAGTAGTCGTTGAGGTTGTCTATCCCCACCACCTGATGGCCGTCGCCACAGAGCCTGCGCGCCACATGAAATCCGATAAACCCGGCGGCGCCGGTGATGAGGTACTTCATCGCTCCTCCTGATGGGTCAGGCTATCGCCACGGCCGATGGCATAGTAGGTGAAACCGCGCTGGCGCAGACGGGCCGGATCATAGAGGTTGCGGCCGTCGAAGATGATGGCCTGCTTCAGGGTCTGGCGAAGCAGGTCGAAATCCGGTGCGCGGAACTGTTGCCACTCTGTGCAGACGAGCAGGGCATCAGCCCCCTGAAGGGCGGCTTCCTGGGTGTCGCACAGGATCAAATCTGCCCGCTGGCCATAGAGGCGGGCGGCCTCGGTCATGGCCTCGGGGTCGAATGCCTGCACCTGGCCTCCTGCCGCCCAGATCGCCTCCATCAGCACCCTGCTCGGGGCTTCGCGCATGTCGTCGGTATTGGGTTTGAAGGCGAGTCCCCATAACGCGAAGGTGCGCCCCGACAGACTGGCACCAAAATGGTGGTGCAGCCGGGTCATGAGCCTGTGCTTCTGCGCCTCGTTGACCTGCTCCACCGAGCGCAGCAGGGGGGTCTCGCACCCCGCCTCCTTCGCGGTGTGGATCAGCGCCCTGACATCCTTGGGGAAGCAGGATCCGCCATAACCGCAGCCCGGGTAGATGAAGTGGTGGCCGATGCGCGGATCGGCACCAATGCCCTTGCGCACTTCCTCGATGTCGGCGCCCAGGGCTTCGGCCAGGGTGGCCATCTCGTTCATGAAGGAGATGCGGGTCGCCAGCATGGCGTTGGCGGCGTACTTGGTCAGTTCGGCGCTGCGTGCATCCATCCGCAGGAGGCGGTCTCGCTTGCGGTTGAAGGGGGCGTAGAGCTCCTCCAGCAGGGAGAAGGCGTGATCGGAGTCGGTGCCGATGATGATGCGATCCGGCCGCAGGCAGTCGGCGACGGCGGCGCCCTCCTTGAGAAATTCGGGGTTGGAGACCACGTCGAGCGGAAGATCGAGACCACGGTCGGCGAGGCGCTCCGCAATGTGTCGCCGTACCCGGCTGGCGGTGCCGACAGGGACAGTGCTCTTGTTGACCACCACCTTGCCCCCTTGCATCAGGCGGCCTATGGTGTCCGCCACCGTCATTACCTGATGGAGGTCGGCGGATCCGTCCTCGTCCGGCGGCGTTCCGACCGCGATGAAGATAAGCTCGGCAAACTCCACCGCCCGTGCCGGGTCTGTAGTGAAGATCAGGCGGCCGGCCTGATGATTGCGCAGCACCAGAGGGGCGAGGCCGGGCTCGAAGAGGGGAATGTGTCCCGCTTTCAGGGCCGCGACCTTGTCGGCATCCACATCCACACAGATCACCTTGTGACCCATCTCCGCCAGTACGGCGGCCTGAACCAACCCGACATAACCTATTCCGAATACGGTGACTCTCATCCGCTGTTGTTCCGCTGGCAGTGACAAGCGACTCATTCTAGAACGATTCGGGTGCGGGGGCAGCGCCCCGTTTCAGGTTTTTCAGCATCATGCCGGCGGTGAGCGTGGGACATTTTGGTGCAAGGATTGTAACGCCTGGATGACGCGCACCATTTTGGCGCGTGAAGGACGGGACTTGTGATCCATCTCACTCAAAATGGAGACTGTCGGCATAACGAAGCCCCGGTTCACGGGGCTCGCTCCGCCCGATGGGCGGCCAACACTCTCTTGCTTCGCGACTGGATACCTGGTTATGGACAACACTTCACGCTCTGCGCATCCACTGTATGAGGATGTGCTCGCCTTGCTGACCGCAGCAGGCTTCGTTTCCCTCGGCATCTTCCTGTTCCATCAGGTCGGCCTGCTCACCGGTGGCACCGCCGGCCTGGCGCTGCTGCTGCAACAGGTGACCGGCATCAGCTTCGGCCTGCTGTTCTTCGCCATGAACCTGCCTTTCTATGCCCTGGCCTGGCTCAGACTGGGGCCGCGCTTCACCCTCAATACCTTTGCCGCCGTGGCCACCGTCTCCTTCATGACGGATCACCTCAACGCCGTGCTGCAAATCGGCAAGATCGAACCCGTCTATGCAGCATTGATAGGCGGCACCCTGATCGGCATGGGGCTGCTCATCATGTTCCGCCACAAGGCGAGCCTGGGGGGCTTCAACATCCTGGCGCTCTTCATTCAGGACAGATGGGGTGTGCGGGCAGGCAAGTTGCAAATGGGGCTGGATTGCGCCATCGTCGTCGCCTCTTTCTTCGTGGTCTCCCCCTGGCTGCTGGCGCTTTCCGTGGTGGCAGCCATCATCTGTAACCTGGTGTTGACACTCAATCACAAGCCGGGGCGCTACCAGATAGCCTGATGTGCCCGTGGGGATTGCCCTGCTGGTCAGCCCAGGGCTGGATACCGCAAAAAGACAGAGCGCCTGATGGCGCTCTGTTGCTATCTGCCCCGGGGTGTCACACCACCATGGGGACGCCGCTCTCGGGGTGGTGGATCACCTGGGCGGGGTAGTCGTAGAGGCGCGCGATGAGCGCCGGGGTCAGCACCTCGCCTGCGCTGCCGTCAGCCATCAGCCTGCCCTGCTCCAGCATCACCAGCCTATCGGCGTAGCGGGCTGCCAGATTGAGATCGTGCAACACCACCAGCACGGCGGTGTTGCGGCCGGCCAGCGCCCGGGCCATGGCGAGCAACTGGTGCTGGTATTTGAGATCCAGCGCCGAGGTGGGCTCGTCCAGCAGCAGCAGCCGCGCTTGCTGCGGTTCCTCCGGTGCCTGCCAGATCTGGGCCAGCACCCGGGCGAACTGCACCCGTTGACGCTCCCCGCCTGAAAGGCCGGGATAGAGGCGGTTCGCCAGATGGTCGACCCCGGCGTGGGTCATGGCGGCGCGGACTATCTCGTCGCGCCGGCTGGCAGGCTCGCTGTGGGGCAGCCGGCCCATGGCCACCACCTCTTCGCACAGGAAGGGGAAGCTCAAGGAGGAGCTTTGCGGCAGCACACCGACCCGGTGGGCCAGAGCGTTGTCGGCCCACCCCCTGCGGGTCTGGCCGAACAGGTGGATCTCCCCTTCATGTTCCAGCTCGCCGGTCAGGCACTTGAGCAGTGAGCTTTTGCCCGCCCCGTTGGGGCCGAGCAGGGCGGTCAGGCTGCCGGCATGCAGGTCGAGATCCAGGCTGTCCAGGATAAGCCGGTTGCCACGACTGAGGCGAAGGCCCCGGCAACTGAGCAGGGGGGAGGGGGATCCGGGCAAGGTGGCGATCTCCTGTTACAGGGTTCGGCGGCTCTTGACCAAGAGCCAGATGAAGAAGGGGGCACCCAGCAGGGCGGTGATGATGCCGACCGGCAGCTCGGCCGGTGCGAGCAGGGTACGCGCCAGCATGTCGGCCCCCAGCAACAGGCCAGCCCCCAGCAGGGCAGACAGCGGCAACAGGCGGACATGGTTGGGACCGGCCAGCAGCCGTACCAGATGGGGAACCACCAGGCCGACAAAGCCGATCATGCCCGCCACGGCCACCGCCACGCCGACACCGGCAGCGGTGAGCAGGATGAGGCGACGCTTCAGCGTCTGCACGTTCACCCCCAGGTGCCGTGCCTCTCCCTCTCCCAGCAGCAGGGCGTTGAGGGGATTGGCATCGCGCATGAACAGCAGCAGCAAAGCGGCCAGGGTCAGCAGCGCCAGTGTCACATCGACCGGCTTGCCTGCCGCCAGGGAGCCCATCTGCCACAGGCTCAAGTTGCGCAGCATCTGATCGTCCGCGAGATAGGTGAGCAGTCCGATGACGGCACCGGAGAGCGCCGTGATGGCCACCCCGGCCAGCAGCATCACGGTGACCGAGGTGCCCCCTTCCCGGGTACCCAGCAGATAGACGAGGGTGGTGGTGAGGGCTCCGCCGAGAAAGGCGAGCAGGGGCAGCAACCCCAGGCCGAGCAGGCTCTGCAGGTGCGAGCCCAACGGGGCGAGCAGCACGATGGCCAGGGCCGCGCCGAGTGCCGCCCCACCCGACACCCCTATGATGCCGGGGTCTGCCAGGGGGTTGCGAAACAGTCCCTGCATGACGGCGCCGCAGAGGCCGAGAATGCCCCCCACGGCGATGCAGAGCAGGGTTCGTGGCAGACGGATCTCCTGCACGATCAATAACTTGTGAGCCTCAATCCCGCTCTGGGGTCCGGCAAACAGGGCGCGCAGGCTCTCGCCAAGGGAGAGGGACATGGGGCCGGTCGCGAGGGACCCGATCAGCAGCAACGCCAGCGCGCAGCCGGTCAGGGCGAGCAGCCAGGGCAGAGGCAGGCGCATCAGGAACCCTGCTTGATCCACTGGGCGATCTGGTTCGCCTGTTGCAGGGAACGAAGGCTGAGGCCCCCTTGCAGGGCATGTCCGTCGATGGCGTGGATGGCTTTATTCTTGCCTGCAGGGGTGGCTGACAGGGCCGGCACCTGGCTCAGGACGGCGTCGGGATCCTGATACTGCTGCCAGTCGCGGCCGCTCACCAGCACCAGATCAGGTTGCAGCTCGATGAGGGATTCGGTGGAGACGGGCTTGTAGTCGTGGAGCCCAGCCACCGGATTGACGCCGCCCGCCAGGGTGACGAGGGCGCTGGCGGTGGTGTTGCCGCCAGCGATGCTGGTGGGTTGACCCTTGTGCAGCAGCAGGAAGGCGACCTTGAGGGGCTTGTTCTGCTTCGCCTGCGCCGCCAGGGTGTCGCTTTGGGCGGCAATTTCCTCCTTGAGCTTGCTCCCTGCCGCCTGGTCACCCAGGAGATGGGCCAGGGTGTCGATACGCTCGTTGAGGTTGGCCAGCGTAGGGGCTGTGGCCATGACCTCGACCTTGACGTTGGCACGGCGCAACTGATCAAGCGTGCTGTTCGGGCCCATCTCGTCGCTGCCGACCACCAGGGTCGGAGAGAGGCTCAGGATCCCTTCGGCGGCGAGGGCGCGGTGATAGCCGACCTTGGGCACGCCTCTGGGCTCCGGACTGCTGACATCGGTGGCGACCAGGCTCTGCTCGCCTCCCAGTGCCAGGATGAGTTCCGTGGTGGCCGGGCCTATGCTGACGATACGCTCCACCGCCATGACGGATGGGGAAGAGAGGGAAAAGGCACAGCCGAGCAGGCTGAATGCGAGGGCAAAACGACGGCCCATGCGAACCTCCGAAGGGTGAATGAAATAGGGTTGCCGCCGAGAATATCAAGTCGTCCATCAAAATGCACTGAGAATGAAAGCGATTATCAATTGCGTTACTTGGGGCGCTTTATTACAGTATCCGCCGCGACACCGAGCACCATCGCCAGATCATCCAGGGAGAACCGATGAGCATTGCACAACGCATTCAGGCGCTGCTGGAGCAAGACCCCAGCGCCCACCCGTCCACCCTCGCCACCGAGCTGGCCGTCAGCGAGTGGGAGGTGGTCCGCCATCTGCCTGCCGCCCTGATGACGCAAGTGCCGGCCGGGGAGGCCGAAGCCCTGCTGGCGGACCTGTCCAGCTGGGGTCAGGTGACCACCATCGTCGAATCCAATGGCTCCATCTTCGAGGTGAAGGCTCCCTTCCCCAAGGGCAAGAACGCGCGCGGCTACTACAACCTGATGGGGCGGGACGGCGAACTGCACGGCCACCTCAAGCTCGACAACGTGGCGGGCATCGCCCTGGTCAGCAAGCTCTTCATGGGCAAGGAAGGGCACTCCTTCCAGTTCTTCGGCCACAGTGGCCGCTGCATTTTCAAGATCTACCTGGGCCGGGACGAGCAGCGTCAACTGCTGCCTGAGCAGGTGGAGCGTTTCATGGCCCTGCGCCGTCAGTATCAAGAGGAAGTGAAAGCATGAGTGAACGTCAGGAGCGCCTGCAAAACCGCCTGCAACCGGAGATCCGCGAGTTCCGCGACGGTTGCCGTACCCTGCAGCTCGCCACTGTGGATGGCGAAGGCAACCCCAATGCCAGCTATGCCCCCTTCGTGCTGCAGGAAGATGGATATTATGTGCTCATCTCCGAGATAGCTCGCCACGCCCGCAACCTGCAACAGGTGCCCAAGGTATCGCTGATGCTGATCGAGGACGAAACCGGGGCCCGCGAGCTGTTTGCCCGCAAGCGTCTGACCTTCGATGCGGTCGCCGAGGTGGTGGCGCGCGACGACGCACGCTGGGAGAAGGCCGTTGCGGCGCTGGAAGGGCGCTTCGGCGAGATAGTCAAAGGGCTCTCCAACCTCAAGGACTTCGTGCTGTTTAGGCTCAAGCCCGAGCAGGGGCTGTTCGTCAAAGGATTCGGTCAGGCGTTCCGTGTCTCCGGCGACGAGCTGGTGGACTTCGTTCACCTGGTGGAAGGGCACAAACGCATCGACAATGGCGCCGAGCTGACCAGCCCGGCGGATGAACCCGTTTGAGGGGACAATCAGCGAGATGAGAAACGGGCAGCCTGGGCTGCCCGTTTTGTTGTTATGTCCCGGGTTACTCCTGCCAGCCTGCCAGGTTGGGGAAGGCATCGCGATCGGCCTGGGTGGCGCTTTCGTTGCATTCCCCGCGGATCTTCCAGGAGGTCTGGCTGAGGACGATATAGCCGCTTCGGCAATACTTGCGCGTGGCCAGCATCTGGGTGAGCTGCTCGTCCTGCAGGGCTTCCCGGCGTTCCAGCAGGCTCTTGTCGCGGCGGCTCAGCCGGTTGTCATCTCCCTCCTGCAACCGGGTTGGCAGGACGTCGAGAGGGGCGGCCTCGAAGGTGAAGCGCTTGCTCCCGTCGTCGCTGATATGGGTGTGGAACAGGGGGGCCGGGCCATCGGGGGCTGCCCCCGGCAATCCGGAGCAGGCGGTGAGCGCCGGTAACAGCAGTGTGAGGGCAACGGCAGAGAGTAGACGCACACAAGACTCCAATCGGGTGTTCACATCAGGACGGGCAGCTTAACACGCCCGCTCGGGTTAAATGGTGGCCAGCAGCTCATCAGTCGTGAGCAGGGTCACGCTTCTGCCTTGAGGCAGGCTCAGATGCCGCCACATGAAGTGGTGGTGCTGGATGATCTGCTCCGCACTCAGGTGCGGCCTGTCCGCCGTGGTATGGGCGTCGGTCACCGCAAAGGCGTCAAAGCCCCTGGCGGCGGCGCTGCGCAACGTGGTATCGACGCAAAAGTCGGTGGCACAGCCGCAGATAAGCAGTCTGTCTACCGACTGCTCTGCCAGCAGGAAGCCGAGCTCGGTGTCGAGGAAGCTGTCACAGGCGGTCTTGCGCACCCGGCTGTCGTGGGGAGACGGGGCCAGATCGGCGTGCAGTTGCCAGCCCGCACTGCCAGGTTCCAGCTCGGAACCCGGTTCGTCGTGTTGCACATAGATGACCCGTCCGTGTTGGCCCCGCACGCGATCGGCCAGACGATTGATGTTGGCGATGACCTGGGCATCCTGATGGCGGGGGTTATCGAACAACCCCTGTTGCATGTCGATGACGAGTAACACATCCATATGAAATCCTTGGGCTATTTTGAGGGTTGCAACCATTGGCTGCAGTCACGGCTTCGGGATTGATGCAGTGCGCCCATATCTTGCTTCATTTCCTTTGCATTTAGCCAGCGTTCCGGCAGGGGAGCGATGCGGACCCTGACATCGGCGTCTCTCCCGGGGGCTGTCTCGTCACCGGTTTGCGGCACGATGAGTGCCACCTTGAGTGCCGGATTGCGGCTGGCGATGCGACTGGCGATCCCGAGTCCCCCCTCCACGTGGAAGTTGCCTGCGATATGCATGATGCGCCTGCCGGGATGCTTGCCCAGATAATCCACCATGCTTTCGGCCATGGTGTCGTCCCAGCTGGTCTGGGCGGCGAAGCGACGGGCGTTGCCGTCCGCATCCCCATGGTGCATGGAGGCCATGAACTTCTGGCGGTAGCCGTCATCCCCCAGAGTCAGCTCGCGGGCAAGCTGGCTGCGGCGATTGGCCGGCAGCTTGTCGAGCCAGGCCGGTCCCTCCTGACCGACGCAGCTCACCAGAGGTTTGGGGGCATTGGCGGCAATCACTGGCAGGTGCTGCGCCTTGGCGAACTCCACCAGAGGGCGGTAATCACTCTGGTAGTTGGGCCAGGCATGGCCATCTCGAATGAGGGCCGATTCGCCGATGCGTCCGGCCAGGTAGGCATCCAGCACCGGCTGATCGACGCGGCTGAACTGCTCCATGGAGAGTACCAGGGCCCGGCCATCGGCTTGCGACATCTCGTCAAGCCCCGCCAGCAGACGTGCCTGCAACAGATGGATGGCCGGGTGAGTGTGAAGCTCCCCCACCAGCACGATGTCGGCATCCGCCACCCGCGCCACCGCCTGCTCGAAGGTCAGCGCCTGCCCCTGGGCCGTATCGAGCCGTGCGTGATAGAGGGTCTCGGGTGGGGTGTTCTGCGACGTGGTGGCGCAGGCGGCCAGCAGCAGGGGCAGGGCGAGCAGGGGGAGTCGTCGGATCATGGTTACTCACTCAAGAAACAGGGGATGGGAAAAGGCTGCACCATGGGATGGCGGCATGGCGAGCAAAAAGTGGCGCCAGTGTAAGGGGGAATGATGATAAAGTGAAATGAGAATGATTAACTTTATTATTGATCTTTGTCTATGGCGGGGTAATATGCCTTCCGTTTGATAATAATTCTCAATAAGGACTTTGCAGTGGCGCACAACAACACCCCCTCCCTGATAGCCCTCGCCGTGGCGGCCGGGCTGATCTCCCCCGCTTTCGCCGCAGACAAGAAAGCCAATGAAGTCATGGTCGTCAGCGGCTCACGGATGGAACAGAAGCTGGAAGATGTTTCCGGTCCCATCGCTGTCATTACCTCGGAGCAGATTGAAGAGCAGGTCGTCAGCAACGTCGCCGATCTGTTCCGCTATGAGCCCGGGGTGAGCGTGCAGGGAGGAGCAGGAGATGCCCAGACCTTCACCATTCGCGGCATGAGCGAAAACCGGGTCAAGGTGGTGCAGGACGGTGTGCGCCAGAACGATGCCTACAAGAACGGCGGCGTGGGTCAGACCTACTTCGACACCGACATGATCAAGCAGGTGGAAGTGGCCAAAGGGCCGGCCTCCGCCGCTTACGGTTCCGATGCTCTGGGAGGCGTCATTGCCATCACCACCAAGGATGCAGGCGACTTCCTCAAGGGCCGCGACAGCTATCTGGATGCGACCACGGGTTATGCCTCCAGCAGCCACCAGAGAATGGCCGGCATCACGGGGGCGCTGCGCACCGGGGAAGTCGAGAACCTGCTGCGCTACACCTGGCGCGATGGCGGTGTCACCCAGAATTATGACGGCGACAAGAACGAGTTCGACATCGTCAGCCAGGCCGTGCTGTTCAAGAGCAAGTGGAATCTCTCCGATGATCAGTTCCTGAAACTGACGGTGGATTACTTCACCGAGGGGCAGGATCCGGATGCCATCGATCTGACCAAGGCGGGCTCCGTCTTCAACCAGCCCATTACCGACAAGGAGACCGACAACCTCTCCCTGGTACTGGATCATGGGCTCGCCCTGAACGCCCCCTGGGCGGATCGCGTGGACAGCAAGATCTACTACAGCCGCGCCAAGCAGACCCTGGATCAGTACGCTTCGTCCAAGTATCCGGTCATGCCGGGCAACCCCTATGTGACCAAGAACTCCCTGGATCACAACGGTTTCGAGCAGGAGAGCCTGGGCGCCCAGGTGAAGTTCAACAAGGCGCTCGCCAGCCAGCGTCTGGCCTGGGGCCTGGAATACGAGCATACCGACAACGAGCGCACCCGCTTCAAGGGGCCGACCGTTCCGGGTGACTTCGTCGGCTACAACGAGCTGAGCTTCCCCTCCACCACCAGCGAGCGCAGTGCGCTCTGGGCCTTTGACGAGATCAAGTTCGGCGAGCGTTGGGTGCTGACCCCGGGCGTGCGTTACGACTACTACAAGATGACCCCGGACGAGGATCCCGCCTACACGGGCGAGAACATGAAGAAGATCTCCGAAGGGGAGTTCTCTCCCAAGCTGGGGCTGGTGTTCAAGGCGCACGAGGCGGCGAACCTGTTCGCCCAGTACAGCCACGGCTTCAAGGCGCCCATGTATGACAACGCCTTCTCCACCCTGAACCACCAGGCGTATGGCTATCGCATCGAGCCCAACCCGAACCTCAAGCCAGAGAGCAGCGACGGCATCGATCTGGGGGTGCGCGGCAGCCGTGGCGGGTTCAGCTATGAGGTGGCCACCTTCTACAACAAGTTCGACGACTTCATCGAGCTGACGGCCGTGGGCACCGAAGGCCGTACCGCCCTCTATCAGTACCAGAACCTGGACAAGGCGACCACCAAGGGGGCCGAGGCCAAGGCGGACTACTGGTTGAACGAGCTGGTCAACGTCTGGGGCAACCTGGCCTACATCGAGGGCAAGGATGGCGAGGGCAACTACATCAACAGCCTGAGCCCCCTGAACGGCAGCGTCGGGGTGCGTCTGGAGCAGCCGAACTGGAACATCAACACCGCATTGCGCTTTGCCGACGACATGGACAAGGTGGGCAAGGATGCGCGAGGCAACGACAACATCAAGAGCGCAGGCTGGGGAGTGGTGGATCTCTATGCCCAGTTCAAGCCGGTGCAGGACCTGCAGCTCAACGTGGGGGTGTTCAACCTGTTTGACAAGGAGTACGTGAGCTACGAGAGCATCACCGGCCTTGCCGCCACCGCGGATACCAGCAAGCAGACCGAGCCTGGCCGCAACCTCAGTGCACGGGTCAAGTACGTGTTCTGATGGTCGTCGACCAGCATGAAGGAAAAGGGGCCCTCGGGCCCCTTTTGTCATGAAGGTCGGCGTCTGCAAAAAAGAAACCCGCCAGGGGCGGGTGGAAGGATTGCAACACTCATCAGGAAGCGGTGTTACCCAATAGACAGGGGGATGTGACAAAGGTTCAACTTTATTGATATTTATCGTTTTTATCTGTCATGCCGCCTGGGGATCCCCGTCCCGAAATCGGTTATCATTTGTGCCCCTTGTCATGCAGCCCGAGCCTCTATGCCCGCGTTCTCCTGGTTAGCCCTGTTTTTTGGCGCCTTCTACTTCGTTTATGGCGCCTATCTGCCGTTCTGGTCGCTCTGGCTGGAAGGCATCGGGGTGAGTACTGAACAGATAGGGCTGTTGCTGGGGGTGGGCATGGCCATCCGCTTTGCCGGCAACCTGATGGTGATGGGGCGAGTCAAGGGGGCCGGCCAGTTGCTGCCCGTCACCCGGCTGCTCTGTCTGCTGAGTCTGCTGGCCTTCCTCGGTTTCTATCTGGGCCACAGCCTCTGGTGGCTGGTGGTGCTGACCCTCGCGGCCAACTTCATCTACCCGACCCTGATGCCCATGGGAGAGGCGCTTGCCACCCGCATGGTGGTTCAGACCCACCTCGACTACGGCAAGGTGCGGCTGTGCGGCTCCTTTGCTTTTATCGTCGCCTCCACCCTGGTGGGGGCCCTGGTGGGCAACTTTGGCAGCGACTGGGTGCTGCACACCATGGTGGCCGGGCTGCTGATCATGCTGGGGCTCAGCCTGCTGCCGCTGCGACCCGCCCCCCGGGAGCTGCAAGGGGAGCGGGCCAAGGCCTCGCTGCTCGTCACGCTCAGGTCGGCCCCGGTGCGCCGCTTCCTGCTCATCACCGCCCTGCTGCAGGGGAGCCACGCGGCCTACTACGGTTTCAGCGCCATCTACTGGAAGAGCGCCGGCTACAGCGGCACCCTGATCGGGTATCTCTGGGCTCTGGGAGTGGTGGCGGAGATCGCCATGTTCGCCGCGGACAAGCGCTTCCTCCAGCGCTTCGGCGCCCAGACCCTGTTTCTGGTGGGGGCCCTTGGCTGCGTGGTGCGCTGGGTGCTGCTCGGCAGTTCTACCGACCTGGCGGTGCTGGTGCTCGGCCAGCTGCTGCACGGGGTCACCTTCTGCGTCAGTCACCTCGGCGCCATCCGCTTCATGACCCGCCAGTTGCCCGCGGAGCAGCAGATCCCCACCCAGGCGCTCTATGCGGCCCTGGGCCTTGGCATGACGGTGGCGGCCCTGATGGCGATCTGCGGCGTGCTGTTCGAGCCGCTGGGGGGCGGCATCTTCTTTATCATGGTGCTGGTAGTGCTGCCGGTCTTTGTGTTGCGGCTGCGCGAAGAGAGCTCTGAACAGGGCCGATGACACTGGTCTGCCGGTCTCTGGCGCGGCAGGCCTCCGACTTATCTGGAAAAGGGAAGTAGAGAGATGCACCAAGGATGGCTGCTGATCGGGTTGTCGCTCGCCTATCTGGGCTTGCTGTTCCTCATCGCCTATGTGGCGGACAAGAACAAGCGCCGTCGCCCCAAGGGGCAGCCTCTGCTCTACAGCCTGTCGCTGGCGGTCTATTGCACCTCCTGGACCTTCTTCGGCACAGTGGGCCAGGCCAGCGAATCCCCCTGGTCGCCAGTGCCCATCTACCTGGGCCCCATGCTGGTGTTCCTGTTTGGCTGGCGCTTGCTGGCCCGCCTCATCCTGGTGGCCAAGCGTGAGCACATCACTTCCATCGCCGATTTCATTGCCGCCCGTTATGGCAAGTCCCAGCGCCTGGCCATGGTGATCAGCCTCATCGCCGTCATGGGGATACTTCCCTATCTGGTGCTGCAGCTCAAGGCGATCGTCACCGGGCTCGATCTGCTGATGGCCAACAGCACGGGGGTCAGCCCCACCAGCAACATGGCGGAGCTGGCGCTGGGGGTCACCCTGCTGCTGGCCCTGTTCAGCATTCTGTTCGGCACCCGCAACCTGGATGCCACCGAGCACCACAGGGGCATGGTGGTGGCCATCGCCTTCGAGTCCGTTGTCAAGCTGCTCGCCTTCATGGCGGTGGGGGGCTTTGCGCTCTGGCTCATCATCGCCAGACCGAGCGAGGCGCGGACCCTGGTGGCGGGCGACTTCCTCGATGCGGTGGTGGCGGTGACGCCGGGCAGTCTGCTGGAGCTCGCCATCTACACCCTGATCGCCATGTGCGCCGTCATCTGCCTGCCGCGCCAGTTTCACGTGACCGTGGTGGAGAACAACCAGGGGCAGGATCTGCACTGGGCCCGCTGGATCTTCCCCCTCTATCTCTTCCTGATGGGGCTCTTCATCTGGCCGCTGGCGCTGGCAGGCAAGCAGTGGGTCGGGGCAGACATGGCCTCGGACACCTATGTGATAAGCCTCCCTATGTCCCTCGGATTCGACGGCATGGCGATGCTGGCATTTCTCGGCGGTACCTCGGCGGCCACCGGCATGGTGATCGTCTGCACCATCGCCCTGGCCATCATGGTGAGCAACGATCTGGTGTTGCCGGTCCTGCTGCGCCGGGTCTGGCAACAGGGGCGGGACGAGCGCCTGATGCGGTTGCTGCTGCAGGTGCGTCGGGGCGCCATCTTGCTGATTTTGCTGGCGGCCTGGGCGCTCTATCTCTGGCTCGGGGATCTCACCAGTCTGTCGCGCATCGGTTATCTTTCGTTCGGGGCCGTGGCCCAGTTCGCGCCAGCCCTGCTGCTCGGCCTGTACTGGCGTCATGGCAATCGCAAGGGCGTCTATCTCGGGCTCGCCCTCGGGGTCAGCCTCTGGTTCGTGACCCTGCTGGCGGAGAGCGGACTGCTGGCTGGCTCCCCCCTCGAAGCCCTGCTGGCGCCCCCAGACTGGCCGGCGGTGCGGGATCTGAGCCTGGGGGCCTGGTGCCTCTTCCTGAGTCTTCTACTCAACCTCGCCGGCTATGTGGCGGGCTCCCTGCTGTCACGGGCGGCGGTGAGCGAGCGGCTGCAGGCAGCCAACTTCGTCGGCAAGACGAGCCGGGATACCTCGGCGCTCTATCAGGCGCGGGTCTCGGTGAAGGAGCTGGAGATGCTGGCGGCCCGCTTCGTCGGTTCCAGCCGCGTCAAGCGGGCCTTCGGTCGCTTCGCCGGCGAGCGGGGAGGCACCCTGGCGCCCCAGATGCAGGCCTCCGCCGAGCTCATCGCCCACACGGAGCGACTGCTGGCGGGGGTATTCGGTACCTCGTCCGCCCGCCTGGTGCTGGCCTCCGCCCTGCAGGGACGCAACATGCAGCTCGAGGAGATCGCCACCATAGTGGACGAGGCCTCCGACATGTTCCGCTTCAACCGCGGCCTGTTGCAGGGGGCAATCGAACACATGGGGCAGGGGATCTCCGTGGTGGACAGGGAGCTCAGGCTGGTGGCCTGGAACCGACGCTACATCGAGCTGTTCTCCTATCCCCCCGGTCTCATTCAGGTGGGCCGTTCCATCGAGGAGATCATCCGCTACAACGCCGGACAGGGGCTGTGCGGCCAGGGAGACATCGAGGCCCAGGTGGCGCGGCGGGTTGCCTTCATGAAGCGTGGCAGCCCCCATGTCTCGGCGCGGGAGCGTCCCGATGGCCGGGTCATCGAGATGCAGGGCAACCCCATGCCTGCGGGGGGCTTTGTAATGACCTTCACCGACATCACCCCGTTCAGGGCGGCGGAGCGGGTGCTGCGGGAAGCGAACGAGCACCTGGAGGCGCGGGTGGCCGAGCGCACCCACGAGCTCTCCGAACTCAACCGCCAACTTCTGCTGGTAAACCAGCAGGTGGAGCGGGCCAACCAGTCCAAGAGCCGGTTCCTTGCGGCGGTGAGCCACGACCTGACCCAGCCACTGAACGCGGCCAAGCTCTTCACCTCCTCCTTGCTGGAAATGCTGCCCCCGGAGGACGAACCGGCCCGCATCGCTCGCCACATCGACGACGCCCTGGGGGCGACCGAGGATCTCATCACGGATCTGCTGGACATCTCGCGCCTCGAGGCGGGCAAGTTCAAGGCGAAGAAGCTCGATTTCGCCCTGAGCGATGTGCTGGACAATCTCAAGGCGGAATTCGGCGTGCTGGCCCAGGCCGGGGGGATCCAGTTCTCCGTGGTGGAGAGCCGCCTTGCGGTCTACAGCGATGTGCGCTTGCTGCGGCGGGTGTTGCAGAACTTCCTCACCAACGCATTTCGCTACAACCCCGGCGGTCGGGTGCTGCTCGGCTGTCGCCGCATGGGGGATAAGGTGCGCATCGAGGTGTGGGACAACGGCCCCGGCATCCCGGAGGGCAAGCAGGAGGCGATCTTCGACGAGTTTTCCCGCCTCGATCACTCCCGCACCGCCAGGGAGCAGGGGCTTGGCCTCGGGCTCGCCATCGCCCGCGGCATCTCGCTGGTGCTGGGTCATCAGCTCTCCCTGCGCAGCTGGCCCGGAGCGGGGTCCGTCTTTGCCATCACCCTGAACCTCGCGACCCGGCCCGTCATCCCCAGCCAGGTGACGACCCCGGCCCTGCGAGACAGTCAGCTGGAAGGGGTCAGGATCCTCTGCATCGACAACGAGGAGGATATCCTCATCGCCATGGCCTCGCTGTTGGGACGCTGGGGCTGCGAGGTGCGCTGTGTCCAGAGCCTGGAGCAGGCGGAAGAGATCATCGACGGCGGCTTCCTGCCTGCGCTGGTGCTGTCGGATTATCACCTGGATGACGGCAAGACCGGGTTGCAGGCGCTGCACATGATCAGGCTGGCCCACGGCAACGGTATCGGCGGCATCATCATCAGTGCGGATCGCAAGAGCGAGTTGCAGGCACAGATCCGTGAGCACGGCTTCGGCTACGTGAGCAAACCGGTCAAACCTCTCAAGCTGCGCGCCCTGATGAACAGCCTGCTGATGCCGGTTCAGTGACTGGTCTCACAGAATCGAGCATTGGCTGAACATTTTCTGGATGCCATCCAGGTGCCATGATCGCCGATGATGGCGCCTCTTTCGTCGCCATTTGCCGAGTTTGGTGATAATTGAGTCTTGTTGGGTGTCACTTTTGGCAGGTGGCACCCGGGCGACTCTCCTCTATAGTCATTCGGCGATTATTTTTGTCGCAAATCAAGTTGTGCAAAAAGGCAAACCGGATGAAAGTCCGGGACGCAAAGCTTCCGGTCTAAGGGTCTGCGTACCTAGGATAGCGGGGCCACCACAGGTTGTATCGTCCATGGGCCAAGCCATGGTTGCGATGTTGTCTGCGTTACCTGGCAGGTTGCGTTGCCTTTTTCGTTGTTAATTCCAATAACGAAATAAGGAAGTTCAAATATGTTAAGTCCAAAACTTTCCCTGCTGGCGCTTCTGGTCGGGGGGCTTTGCACTACCTCCGCCTTCGCCGCTGCCCCGGGCAAACCCACCATTGGCTCCGGCCCCACCAAGTTTGCCATCGTTGAAGTCAATCAGGCCGCTTCGGCCTACAACCAGCTGGTGACCGTCCACAAGGATGGCGCTCCCGTCAGCGTGACCTGGAACCTCTGGTCCGGTGACGTCGGACAGACCGCCAAGGTACTGCTCGACGGCAAGGAGGTGTGGTCAGGCCCGGCCTCCGCCGCGGGTACTGCCAACTTCAAGGTCACCAAGGGGGGGCGTTACCAGATGCAGGTGGCCCTGTGCAACGCCGATGGCTGCACCCTCTCCGACAAGAAGGAGCTGATGGTCGCCGATACCGACGGCAGCCACCTGGCGCCGCTCAATGCGCCCCTCAAGGAGAACAACAAGCCCTACGCCAACAAGTCCGGCAAGGTGGTGGGGGCCTACTACGTGGAGTGGGGGGTCTATGGTCGCAAGTTCACCGTGGACAAGATCCCGGCCCAGAACCTGACCCATATCCTCTACGGCTTCACCCCCATCTGCGGTGGCAACGGCATCAACGACAGCCTCAAAGAGATCTCCGGCAGCTTCGAGGCGTTGCAGCGCTCCTGTGCGGGCCGCGAAGACTTCAAGGTCTCCATCCATGATCCCTGGGCGGCGATCCAGATGTCCCAGGGCAACCTCAGCGCCTGGGATGAGCCCTACAAGGGCAACTTCGGTAACCTGATGGCCCTCAAACAGGCCCACCCGGACCTCAAGATCCTGCCGTCTGTCGGCGGATGGACCCTCTCCGATCCCTTCTATTTCCTGGGTGACAAGACCAAGCGCGATACCTTCGTCGCCTCGGTCAAAGAGTTCCTGCAGACCTGGAAATTCTTCGACGGCGTGGACATCGACTGGGAGTTCCCGGGCGGACAGGGGGCCAACCCCAGCCTGGGCGGCCCGAATGACGGCGCTACCTATGTGGTGCTGATGAAGGAGTTGCGAGCCATGCTCGATGAACTGGAAGCCGAGACCGGCCGCCAGTATGAGCTGACCTCGGCCATCAGCGCCGGCGGTGACAAGATTGCCAAGGTGGATTATCAGGCGGCCCAGCAGTACATGGACCACATCTTCCTGATGAGCTACGACTTCAGCGGCGCCTTCGACCTGACGAATCTGGCCCACCAGACCAACCTCTTTGCCTCCAGCTGGGATCCGGCCACCAAGTACACCACCGACAAGGGCGTCAAGGCGCTGCTGGGTCAGGGGGTGACACCGGGCAAGATTGTGGTAGGGGCGGCCATGTATGGCCGTGGCTGGACCGGAGTGAAGAACTACCAGGCCGGCAACCCCTTCACCGGCACCGCCACCGGACCGGTGAGCGGTACCTGGGAAAATGGCGTGGTGGATTACCGTGACATCGTCAACAACCGCATGGGCGCAGGCTGGGAGCAGGGCTATGACGAGTCGGCCGAGGCCCCCTATGTCTTCAAGGCCAGCAGTGGCGACCTCATTACCTTCGACAACGACCGCTCGGTCAAGGCCAAGGGGCAGTACGTGCTGGCGAACCAGCTCGGCGGTCTGTTCGCCTGGGAAATTGATGCGGACAACGGCGACATCCTCAACGCCATGCACGAGGGGCTGGGCCACGGCGAGGGTACGCTGCCGCCGGTCAACAAGCCGCCGGTTGCCAATGCCGGCAGCGATCTGAGTGCCACCGGTCCGGCCGAGGTGACCCTCAACGGCAGCGCCTCCCATGATCCGGAAAACGGGGCGCTGACCTACAGCTGGAAACAGGTCTCCGGACCCCAGGCCAGCCTGCTGGATGCCACCCAGGCCAAGGCCCGTGCGGTACTGGATGCCGTCAGCAGCGACATCAATCTGGTGTTCGAGCTGACCGTGACCGACGATCAGGGGCTCTCGGCCAAGGATCAGGTGGTGGTCACCAACAAGGCGCCGCAGCCGAACCTGCCCCCCGTGGTCAGCGTACCGTCCAGTGCGACCGTCGAGGCCGGCAAGCAGGTGAGCATCAAGGCCACCGCTTCCGACCCCAATGGTGATGCCCTGAGCTATCAGTGGACAGTGCCGGCCGGGCTCAGCGCCACCGGTCTGGACAGCGCGACCCTGGTGGTCACGGGCTCGAACGTGACCAGTGACACGGCCTACGATCTGACCCTGGTGGTCACCGACGGGGCGCTGGATGCCACAGCCGTTACCCGCCTGACCGTCAAGCCGGCCAGTACAGGTGGTGGCTGCGAGGCCAGCGATCCGGATGCGGCCAACCATCCTGCCTGGAGTGCTGGTACCGTCTACAACACCAATGACAAGGTGAGCCACAAGCAACTGGTGTGGCAGGCCAAGTATTGGACCCAGGGCAACGAGCCGAGCCGCACCGCCGATCAGTGGAAACTGGTGAGCCAGGTGCAACTGGGTTGGGATGCCGGAGTGGTCTACAACGGCGGTGATGTCACCAGCCACAACGGCCGCAAGTGGAAGGCTCAGTACTGGACCAAGGGCGATGAGCCCGGCAAGGCCGCTGTCTGGGTCGATCAGGGCGCGGCGAGCTGCAACTGATCTGCCGTGATGAATAATGGGGCCGAGGGCCCCATTTTTGTCTTGCTGCGTGGTCGGGTGTCTCTTCCCTGTCAGGGGAAAGGCGCACTCGCTTTGTCAAAAAGGTCCGTCAGGGCCTTTTTTCATGGTATGTCACCGGTTCACAGCGGTTTTTGCCACAGGCTGAGCAGCAGATCCTGCTCGAGGGCGTCGGGCCCCTGATGGGTGAAGGCGTGACGCTGCTCGCCGCTGGCACGCCAGCCGAGGCGACTGGTCTCCAGAATGTGCTCGCGCAGGCCCTGATCCAGCGCCGTACTGAACTGGGCGCGTTGCTGGGCAACATTGACAAGCCCGGTGAGGGCGGGCCAACTCAGGGGATGTTCCATGCTCACCGGATTGAGGCTGACGCGCAATTGCCACTGATGGCGAGGGCCTGGCTGCACGTGGAGCAGATAGCCGCCCGGCGCCAGCCAGCTGACCAGGAGTTCCGTCTTGACCTTGAGGTCGTTGACCAGCAGCACCTGGGCCGTGCCAGGCAGCAGCGGGGCGCGCGCCGGGTCGGCGATGACGAACTGGCCTTCCGGTTGCGCCTTGTTGGCAGCGAAGATGGCATTCTTGGCCAGATCGAAACCGCCGACCTGCCAGCCGGGCAGCCGCTCAGCCAGGGCACGGCAGTAGTACCCCTCGCCACAGCCGAGGTGGACAAGCTCGCGCTCGCCAAGAGGAGCGAGCAGGTTCGCCATGGCGTCCACCAGAGGCAGCTGGTGGCCTTGTTCCAGGAAGCGGCGCTTGGCGCGCAGCAGGGCCCGGCTGTCGCTGTCCTTGGGGTTCTTCTTGCCGGGGATGAGGTCCAGATAGCCTTCCGGTGCGGGATCGAAGTGGTGCTTGTTGTCGCAATAGACCCCGCGGGAGGCGGCATGAAGGTGCAGGGGGCTGCGGCAAAGGGGGCATTGAAGGTGCATAGGAGTTCTCTTGGCGAAGGCCATGACGGCGGGGCGCTCGGGATTATAGGGGAGAGGATCGGAAAAGGCTGCCATGGGCAGCCTTTTTATCCAACGGCGCTGTGCGGGCGCCGCCGGCGGAACCCGGTCAGCGGGTACCAAACACCACTATGGTCTTGCCGTGGGCGGAGATGAGCTCCTGCTCTTCCAGCATCTTGAGGATGCGGCCGACGGTTTCACGGGAGCAGCCGACGATCTGGCCGATCTCCTGGCGGGTGATCTTGATCTGCATGCCATCCGGGTGGGTCATGGCATCCGGCTGTTTGGCCAGGTTGAGCAGGGTCTGGGCAATGCGGCCGGTCACGTCCAGGAAGGCGAGGTTGCCGACCTTCTGGCTGGTGTGCTGCAGGCGCTTGGCCATTTGACCGGAGAGGCGCATCAGGATGTCCGGGTTGACCTGGATCAGCTGGCGGAACTTCTTGTAGGAGATCTCGGCGACTTCACAGGCGCCTTTGGCACGTACCCAGGCGGAACGCTCCGGATTCTCGTTCTCTTCGAACATCCCCATCTCGCCCAGGAAATCCCCCTGATTCAGGTAGGAAAGGATCATCTCCTTGCCTTCGTCATCCTTGATCAGGACGGCGACGGTGCCCTTGACGATGTAGTAGAGGGTTTCCGCTTTTTCACCGGCGTGGATCAGGGTGCTCTTGGCGGGATACTTATGAATGTGGCAATGCGACAAGAACCACTCAAGGGTGGGATCGCTTTGCGGTTTGCCAATGATCATGAGACTTCCTCTGTAGTGTCATTTTTATGGACTGGGCGTCCAGGCAAGTTGCCAAGCTTGCCATTCCTTACTCTTTGGTCGCAGTAGAATAAGAGCCTTTGCCTGTGCTGACAAGGCTTTGGGGTTTTGCCGTCCACCGGTGAGCCGCCATCTGCTGCGTCGTCCGGGGCATTCTAGGCAAGAAGAGGAGGTCGGATGTTGATTTCGATCTATTTCCCTTTGGGTCGTCGTCCGTTTCGCAGGAGAGGCTTGTCGCCGCAAAACGGGGCTTTATCGTCGGGAACGGGCAGGATTCTGGCGCATGTGCCACTCGACCCCGGCTTGAGGTATGCTATGGGCGTTAGAACCGTTGTCATTGAGAGGAAAGTGAGAGATGAAAGCCAAGGTCAGCTGGGTGGAAGGCATGAAGTTTGTGGGGGAGAGCGAGTCCGGTCATCAGGTGACCCTGGATGGCGCCAACCCGGGTGAAGGTGCCAGCCCGATGGAGATGATCCTGCTGGCTGTCGGCGGTTGCAGCTCCATCGATGTGGTCTCCATCCTGGAGAAGGCCCGTCAGTCCGTGACCGCCTGCCATGTCGAACTGGAAGGGACCCGCGCCGATACCGTTCCCCGGGTATTTGAGCAGATCCACCTCAAGTTCGTGGTGACCGGCAAGGGGCTGGCGGAGAAGCAGGTCGCCCGTGCGGTGGATCTGTCCATGGAAAAATATTGTTCAGTTTCCCTGATGTTGGAAAAAGCGGTAGAAATTACCCATAGTTATCAAATTCTTGAGGGTTGACCGCTAAAGTTTGTCCCGTCGATAACGCCATGACATAAGGAAAGTGCGATGAAAAAAATGATGATGTTGCTTCCCCTGTTCGGTCTGGCCGCCTGCAGCATGCCGCAGCCGACCCAGTATCAATACAGCCAGTATCAGTGCGGGGAAGAGTTGCTGGCCATCACCTATGATGCCCAGGCCGACATGGTGCAGTTCCCTTATGCCGGTGTCTATCACAAGCTGGGGCGCATCGAGTCGCCCAAAGAGACTGCCAGCTATTCCGACGGGGTGACTACCTTCTCCCGTCAGGACAAGCAGGCCACCCTGGTCAAGAGCGGTGTGACCCAGCTGACCTGCGAGTTGAAGTGACCCTGATGCCGTCACGGCGTGCATGGAAAACGGCCTGCGTGAAGCAGGCCGTTTTTGTTGAAAGAGACATCAGTCTGACGGTAGCGAGCCCAGCAACTGGGCGGCCAGTTGCTGGCTAAGCTGGCCACGGGCTTCCTCTGCGACAGGCACGTCGCTGGCGAGCTGGATGGCGCTGCTCCACACCGCTTTCTGGCTATGCCCGTCGAGCAGCACGACGGCCAGGGTCCCCTTGCGGGCATTGGCGGCGGCGTTCAGGCCCGGTGTCATGCCGAGGCGGGAGAAGATCTCACCATCGCTCATGTCCTGGCTGCCAGCTACCCCGATGGCGACCCAGACGTCGGCCTCATCCAGGGGAACGCTGCGCCAGCCTTTGCCGTCCAGTTGCCGGATGACGGCCTGCTGTACCGGTTCGAGCCAGGGCGCGGCGCTGTTGCCCGCATACTGGAATTGTTCGGCCAGCGCATAGCGTGGTGTCGCCCCGTAGGTCCAATGCTCCGCCGGGCGAACCACCATGGTGCCCGTTTCGACCGTGGGTGCGGCGGGGCCGGAGCTGCAACCGCCCAGCAGGGTTGCCAGCGTGAATGAGAGAAGTGCAGCGCGCATCGTTAAGCTCCTTGGCTCAGGTGATCTTGCCCGTTTCGATCAGTTGCTGGATCAGGGGGCGCAGGATCAGTTCCATTGCGAAGCCCATCTTGCCACCCGGCACGACGATGGTGTTCATCCTGGACATGAAGGCGCCGTCTATCATCGACAGCAGGTAGGGGAAGTCCACCTGCTTGATGCCCCGAAACCTGATCACCAGCATACTCTCGTCCAGGCTGGGTATCACCTTGGCGCTGAAGGGGTTGGAAGTATCGACGGTCGGCACCCGCTGGAAGTTGATGTGGGTGCGGGAGAACTGCGGCGTGATGAAGTTGATGTAGTCGTCCATGGAACGCACGATGGAGTCGGTCACCGCCTCGCGGGAGTGGCCGCGTTCCGAGGTGTCGCGAATGAGCTTCTGGATCCACTCCAGGTTGACGATGGGCACCACGCCGATGAGAAAGTCCACGTGCCGCGCCACGTTGTGCTCCCCCGTGACCACGCCGCCATGCAGTCCTTCGTAGAACAGCAGATCCGTCTCGCCGGGCAGATCCTGCCAGGGGGTGAAGGTGCCAGGCATCTGGTTGAAAGGCACCGCCTCGTCGAAGCTGTGCAGATAGCGCCGATACTGGCCGGTGCCGCTCTGGCCATACTCCTGGAAAAAGGACTCCAGCAGACCGAAGTCGTTGGCCTCCGGGCCGAAGTAGCTGATATGCCGCCCCTGCTCCCGGGCCTTGCGGATCGCCACGTCCATCTCGGGCCTGGTGTAGCGGTGAAAACTGTCCCCCTCGACCACGGCCGCCTTGTATCCAAGCTGGTGGAACATGGATCGGAAGGCGTTGGTGGAGGTGGAAGTACCGGCACCGGACGAACCGGTGACCGCGATGATGGGATGCTTGGCGGACATAGAATTCTCTCTTCCTTGGGAGTTCCGTTATAAGGGGTGGCCCAAAGTGCGGTCAAGTGCACCGTCATCCTCCCGCTGCCCCCACGCTTCCCGGCAATAGCGGTGAACAAGGGCTGCCCTGTGCTCTGGGTACGTTGGAATAGGTGCTGCTGGGTGGCGAACTGGTCATGCGGCCTGATGATGTGAGCTGGATAGGTGGAGGGCGGGGTGAGCCGCCCGATAAGCCGTGACCGCGTTACGCTTGGGGGAAGTCGTCAGTGGGTGACTTGCTTAAATGAGTCTTTGGGACGACATTGACACTTTCGTGCAGCTCGCTGTAGACAAGCACGGCGCTACCTTGTAGCAATTGTTGCCTGACTGCTTCGACCTTGTCGGTCAGGCTGACATCCTGTTCACCGTATTCGGTGCCTTCTTGCAGCACAAAGTGTTCGAGCAGGTTGGTGAGGGTGTCCGGCTCCAGTTCTTGCCAGGGGATAATCATGATTTCATCTTCACTCAGTGGGTTGCGGATATTGTCGATGTCTGGTCGGCAAGCGCAAGGGATTTATCTCGTTTTGGACGAGGGGTGCCATGCAATCCATTGACGCACGCCGACCCTCCAGTCAATTCGAACAGCACCTGTTCGATGCCCGCCGCCGCGCCCTGAGCGCCGGTTTGCGCTGGTACTGGGTCATCAATCTCATCGCCCTCGTATTTCTGCTGACCCGCTTCTACATCTATCGGGATGCACACCTGGTACTGGTCGGCAACCTGCCCTGGTCATACAAATGGCAGCTCTTTGCCATGATAGGTGTTGGCCTGCTGCTGCCGCTCGGGTGGGGCTGGCTCTCCCGTCAATCCCATGCCATCTGGCTGGTGTCCCTGTGCGTCTGTGCCCTGGCCTGGGGGCTAGCCTGGGCCATGGTGGGTTACACCATCTCGATCGTCGACTTGAAGGGGGGCTTCAGTTTCATTTTCAACATGGTCAGTCTGTTGCTGCTGACCGGTCTCGTCGCCGCGTATTGCGATGTGCGGCTGTTTTACGCACTGGTGTCGGTCCCCCTGCTGTTCTTGTTGGTGAGAGCCTCCTGGAGTCATGAGCCCTTTGTTCTGGTCAACACCATAGTGGTCGGGGTCTTGCTAGTGGTGCTGGAGACGGGACGGCGCATGCTCAACGGCTGGTTCGAGCTTGCGGTGTCAAGGGAGCACGACAACCTGATGCTGGCAAACAAGATGAATGCCATGGCCAACCGGGATCCCCTGACCGGCATAGCCAACCGTCGCCACTTCGATCAGGCGTGCAAGCGTGCCATTGCGCAAGGCACCACCCAGGATGTACCGCTCACCGTGATCCTGCTCGATGTGGATTTCTTCAAGCGCTACAACGATCGCTATGGGCATCAGGCGGGGGATGAGTGCCTGATCTTGGTGGCCGAGTGCCTGGAGGAGAGTGTGCGGGAGCCCGGCGATCTGGTGGCGCGCTACGGGGGAGAGGAGTTCGTGGTGTTGCTGCAGGAGACGACGCTGGCCGGTGGCCAGGAGGTGGCGGAGCGCATTCGCGCCACTCTGGCGGCCAGGGCTCTGCCCCATGAGGATTCCGACGTAGCCCCCCACCTCACCCTGAGCCAGGGGATAGCCCAGTGGCGAGCCGGGGAGAGCCTCGTCATGCTGCTCGAGCGAGTCGATGGCGCCCTCTATCAGGCCAAGGAAGAGGGGCGCAACGGTTACCGGTTCGCGCCCTGAGTCTGTTCCCGCAACCACTGGCTGATGCGCTCATCCAGCCAGAAGCGGGGGCGCCAGGGAGAGCCGTGCAGGAAGCCCACGTGGCCGCCCTGGCGGCTCAGCTCGTAGCGCACCAGAGGGGAGAGCTGCTCCGCAGCCGGAATGACGGCATCGGTCATGAAGGGATCGTCGGCGGCGTGAATGATGAGGGTCGGGATGGGAATGCGGGCCAGCAGGCCCAGGCCGGAGCAGGTCTGGTAGTAGTGATCGGCGCTTTCGAAACCATGGAGCGGTGCCGTCACCAGCTCGTCGAACTCCCTCATTGTGGCGATGCGGGTGATCTGGGCCGGCTGCCAGCGCGCCCGTGCTGCGCTCTGGCGCCGGATCTTGCTTTGCAGGTTGGTTCGCATGGTCCGCAGCAGGTAGTTCTGATAGACCCGTGAGAAGCCCTGATTGACCCGATCGGCACAGCTTGCCAGTTGCAGCGGGGCCGACACTACCACCGCCGCCTTCAATGGTGCCGGGCAGGCCCGCGCCAGCAGATTGACCAGCATGTTGCCCCCCAGGGAATAGCCGATGGCGACCAGGGGGCGGCCAGGAAAACGCCGCTCCAGCTCGGCAATCACCGTCTGGGCGTCCTCGATGGCGCCTGAGTGATAGGCCTGCAGCAGCCGGTTCGGCTCGCCACTGCACCCCCGAAAATGCATCAGCACCGCCTCGTTCCCTTGTCGCTGCAGGTGGGCAAAGAGCCCCTTGGCATAGTGGGAGTGAATGCTCCCCTCCAGTCCGTGGAACACCACCACCAGGGGTTGTTCATCCTGGCCGGGTTCGCCGCTCCAGGCCAGATCGACGAAATCGCCGTCCGGGAGTTCGAAGCGCTCCTGGATGAAGCGGGCAGGCGAGCGGCGCAGCCACTTGGGCAAAATGGTTTGCAGATGGGGGTTGCGCGCCCACCAGGGGGCGTGGAAGTGGCTTTCTGTCAACATGCAGCGACTCGGAAGAGCAAGGAGGAAAAGGGGGCGGCGAGCCCTTGGCNGGCTCGCCGCGACATCAGGCCAGCAGACGATCGTGGTGCTCGGCGCCGCGCAGCATGGCCTGGATCAGTTCGTTGGCTTCAAACTTGGTGAGCGCCTCATGGGCACCGACCTGATGGGCCCGCTCCACGCTGATCTCGCTGGAGAGGGAGGTGTGCAGGATGATGTAGGCTCCCGCCAGCTTGGCATCGCTCTGCACCTCGAAGGCCAGCTCGTAACCATCCAGCCCCGGCATCTCGATATCGCTCACCAGGATGTCGATCCGCGTGCCCTGGGAGACCCGGGTCTGCATCAGGGTGAGGGCGTCGCGTCCGTTGGTGCAGACCTCGTAGGGGATGTTGATGTAATCGAGCGCCGCCATGAGCTGGCGACGGGCGACGGAGGAGTCGTCTACCAGCAGGATCCGCATCGGCTTGAGCCGCTCGCGCTGCACGTCGGTCAGCACGGGGTAAAGATGGCTGGGATCGTCCGGATAGACCCGCGACAGGATGAGCTCCACATCCAGCAACTGTATCAACTGATCTCCCACCCGGGTCACGCCGGTGACGAAGACGTTCTGTCCCAAGGAGGGAGGGGGCGGCTCGATGTCACGCCAGTTGCACTCGGTGATCTTGTCGATGCCCCGCACCAGAAAGCCCACCAGGGTGCGGCGGCAATCGGTGATGATGATGAAGCAGTGGGGCATCTCCTCCCGGCTGATGGGGCGGTAGCCCACGGCCATTGCCATGTCGATCACCGGGATGGTGGTGCCGCGCATGCTGGCGGCCCCGAGCACGGTGGGATGGGATTGTGGCAGGGCGGTGAGCTGGGTATAGGGCACGATCTCCTTCACCTTGAGGGTACCGATGGCGAAGGATTGTCTGGCAGAGAGGTGGAACAGCAACATGCCCTGGGATTGGTTGGCCTTGCTCGTCATGGCGGATGTCCTGTTGATCTAGTCGGTGACGGTCAATCGGGTGTTCAGCATAAAGGATGGTGACATGAATGACTCCTTTGTTGTTAGCGGCGGTGAGCCGCAAAACTGGATTTCTTTTGCCATCCTTTTATGCCTCTCTTATCGGGTCGCGGACGGCTGAGGGGAGAGGGGCGCCCCGAGCCATTGCAGATGAGCCTCGGCCAGCGCGCTTTCATCCCGATAACCCAGCCTGCTCACCACCTGTGACGGTGTGCTGCCGCTTCGCAGCAGGCGAATCCCCTGCAACAGTTGCCACTGATCCTGCAGTGCCCGGGCGTCCGGGCCCTCGAGACCGCGAGTGCCCAGCAGGGTCTGCCAGGCAGCCACGCTATCCGGCTGCGCTCTGGCCAGGGCTTGCCAGGCATCTTGCAGTGCCTGATCCCCCAGGGACGAGGTGGTGCAGCCGTGCAACTCATCCCCTATCACTTGCAGCCGCTGCCCATAGGGGCCTTGCCAGTCGCGGGGGCGTGACCAGGCCGCCAGGCTGTCCAGCAGTGCGTCCATCAACGGGCTTGCCTGCAACCAGCCAGCCTGGGCGGGCTGGGGCACCCGTACGGAGCAGGCCAGCAGATCATGCTGGCAGTCAGCCAGAGGGGTGAAGGCGGCGAGAGCATCGGCACAGAGCCAGAAGTGGCTGCCAGGTGTCAGCAACAGCTCATGGGCACCCAATTTCAGCAGCGCCGCCCCATGGGTGACGCGCAGCAATTGGCCCATGGGGGAGCGCTTGCGGGGGCCGACCTGAAGGGTGGAAGTGGAAAAATGCTGATATTCGATGGCGTGATGCATGTAAAAACCCTGATATGATGCTGCCTGGAGGTAACAAAAATGGAAACCAGACGTAAAAAGCGCTTCATTGCCGGGGCGGTTTGCCCGGCGTGCGGCAAGATGGACACCATGATGCTGTATATGGAGCATGGAGTCGAGAAGGTGACCTGTGTCGAGTGCGGGGATACCCAGGTGCAGACCCAGGAGCAGGTGGACAAGGCGACGCGCGAGGCGGAGCAGGTGATAGGGGTGTTTCGTCCCGAGTGAGTGGCATGCCTCAAGGTGATGGTACGCCGGTCAGGCTGGTCGCTGTTGATGACTTTTTCATCACACTGAAGCCGGGCCGACCATATGCTTGTCTGCCTTTTTGAGGTATTCTGAGCCCGTTTTTTTCTATCCGCAGGATCCCTGACATGAAAGTAGCTCCCCTGAGCGTGGTTACGCTGGAATACACGGTCACCGACGAACACGGTGAAGTCATCGACACCACTGTAGGTAAAGAGCCGCTGGTGTATCTGCACGGTACCCGTTACCTGGTCTCCGGCCTCGAAGCCGAGCTGGAAGGTCGCAGCGTGGGCGAGGCGTTCGACGTCACCCTGACGCCGAACCAGGCCTATGGCGAGTACGACGAGAATCTGGTGCAGGAAGTGCCCGGCGAGCTGTTCGACGGTATGGAAGTGTCTGAAGGGGATACTTTTGTGGCCGAGACCGACGACGGCCACCGCCCGGTGACCGTCATCGAGGTGTCCGAGGAGTTCATCAAGGTGGACGGCAATCATCCCCTGGCTGGCGTGACCCTGGGCTTCAAGGTCGAGATCAAGGACGTGCGTGCCGCGACCGCCGAAGAGCTGGCCCATGGCCATGTGCACGGCGCTGGTGGCTGCGGTCACGATCATGGTCATGACCATGATCACGGCCATGATCACGATCATGACCACGGTGGCTGCTGTGGCGGCCATGGTCACAACCATGCACACGATCACGGCGACGATCACGGTCACGGTGGTTGCTGCGGTGGTGGCGGTTGTGGTGGCAAGGGCCATCAGCACTGATCACGGCCTGGCCGATGATAAAAAAACCCGCGCATGGCGCGGGTTTTTTTATGGCTGGCACGCATCAGTAGTGCGGTGGCGGCGTCTCTTCGGCCATGCTGGCGATCTGGCTCGGCTGTACGCTCTGCAATTTATCCACCAGTAGATGGATCTGGTGTTTGAGCCGGTCCAGCTCGCGACCCTGGGTGGTGACCTCGTCGTTGAGCTGCTCCACCGTGTATTCGGCAAAAGCGAGGCGGCTTTCCAGGGTTTCGAGGCGTTCGTTTAGTTGCTGACTCATGGGCCTTTTGGTCCTTACTTGATAGTCCAGATTTCAGCCAGGCCACTGGAGCTGGCACTGACGAGGTGGTCATTGTCGCGCAAAGCCACGCCATAGACCACAGCGCTCGGCGGTTTCACCTTGGGATGGGGCGAGACGCGCCAGCTCTGCAACGGCTGGCCGTCACTCACCTGCCACAGAGTGAGCTGGCGGGAGGGGGCGCCGGTGATGAGCCAGTTGCCGCCGTTGGCGAAGCGGGCGCTGGTGTAGACCTCGAAGCGGTGATCATATTGCAACCTGCTGTGCTCCTTGCCGCTTTTGAGATCCCAGATGCTGGCCTGGCGACTGTCTGCGGTGAAGGCGAAACGTCCGGACGGATCCAGTCTCGCCATCACGACTCGCCCGGCGTGGTTGAAGCGCCACACAACCTGGCCCGTGCGGGTGTCCCACAGATAGGCGCTGTAATCGTTGCCGCCGGTGAGGGCATAGCGACCATTGGGGGAGAGATCCACCGTGTTGACCTGTTCGGTGTGGCCGAGGAATTGCAGCCGGCGTCCGGTCTGGGTGTCGACCACTTCCGCCTTGCCGTCTTCACGGCCGATGAGCACCTGGCGGCCATCCGCCGAGATCGCCGCATCGCGCAGGCGGGATTCTGGCAGAGAGTAGTAGCCCTGGGAGCGGCCATCCTGCAAGCGCCAGATGGCGAAGGTGTGTTGGGTGGCGGTGATGGCATGGCTGTCATCGGGGGAGAAGCGGGTCAGGGTGACGAACTCTTCCTGGTCGTCGCTCTGGCGCCAGCGCCAGCGCTCCTTGCCCTGTTCCAGATCCCACACCACAGTGCCCTGACTCAGGCTGGAGACGAGCGCGAGCTTGCCGGAACTGGCGAGATCCGCGCTCAGCAGACCCTGGTTGGCGAGGCGGATCTGCTGGCTGGGAAGTGAGCGTTGTTCGCACCCCGTCAGCATCAGGCAAATACCGATGAGATAAATGGCACTTTTGATCATTTTTCCTGTCTCATGCTTTCGTTACCTGCGATCACGGCGTTAGTATAAGGCGCTTATCACGATAAACCTCTCATTTCACGAAGGAACCGAGAGCGGTATTTAGAGTTTTGGAGAAACTGATGAACAATTTTCTGAAGGTGTCCCTGTTGGCTGCGGCGGTTGCCGTCGGTCTGACTGCTTGCCAAAAAGATGAGAAACCTGCTGCGACCAACACCGCAGAGGTCAAGGCAGAAGCCAGCAAGCCGGCAGAGGCCCCCAAGGCTGAGGCCAAGAGCTTTGAAGAGCAATCCGGCTATGCGATCGGCCTCTCCATGGGTCGTTATATCGCCAATACCCTGGAGCGCCAGCAGGAGCTCGGCATCAAGCTGGACAACACCGTGATCCTGAAGGGTGTCACCGACGGTCTGGGCAAAGAAGCCAAGATGACCGACGAGGAGATCCAGAAGGTTCTGCAGGAATACGACGCCAAGATCAACGAGCTGACCAAGGCGAAGGCCGACAAGGATGCCGTGGAAAACCTGAAGAAGGGTGAAGAGTTCCTGGCTGCCAACGCCAAGAAAGAGGGCGTGAAGAGCACCGAGTCCGGCCTGCAATATCAGGTCGAGAAGATGGGTGACGGCGCCAAGCCGAAGGCCACCGACATCGTCAAGGTGCACTACACCGGTACCCTGACCGACGGCACCAAGTTTGACAGCTCCGTCGATCGCGGCGAGCCGGCTACCTTCCCGCTCAACCAGGTGATCCCGGGCTGGACCGAAGGGGTGCAACTGATGCCGGTCGGCTCCAAGTTCAAGTTCTTCCTGCCGTCCAAGCTGGCCTATGGCGAGCACGGTGCAGGTTCCATCCCGGCCAACGCCGTGCTGGTATTTGACGTAGAGCTGCTGGCCATCGAAAAACCGGCTGCCGATGGCGACAACGCCAAGAAATAAGCTCAAAGCACCATAAAAACGGCTCCCCAGGGAGCCGTTTTTGCTTGTGTATTGTCGCAATCCCCCGGATAAAGCGATGAGGCCGTCTTGAGTGTGTGGCGGCTAGCCCCCAGAATAGACAACAAAATCAAGCGCAAGGATGGATCTCGTGGCTGAAAGCAAACCCCGTGTCCTGTTGGTGGAAGATACCCGCAGTCTGGCGGTCGTCTATGAGCAGTATCTGGCCCAGGATGGCTACGAGGTGCAGCTGGCAGATTGTGGCCAGCAGGCTTTGGCACAATTGCTGGCAAGCCCGCCCCCCGTGGTGCTGCTCGACCTGGAGTTGCCCGACATGTCCGGCATGGACATCTTGCAGCAGATCACGGAGCGGCAACTGCCCTGTTCCGTGGTGGTGATCACCGCTCACGGCTCGGTGGATGTGGCGGTGGAGGCGATGCGGTTCGGGGCCTTCGATTTTCTCACCAAGCCGTTCGATGGCAAGCGCCTGTGCGCCACGGCGCGCAATGCCCTGAAGCACCAGCAACTCAGCTCGCTGGTGGCCCAGTATCGGGAAAACTTCGAGCGCAGCTCCTTTGCCGGTTTCATCGGCGCCTCCATGGCGATGCAGGCGGTCTATCGCATCATCGAGAGCGCGGCGCCGAGCAAGGCTACCGTCTTCATCACTGGCGAGAGCGGCACCGGCAAGGAGGTGTGCGCCGAGGCCATCCACCAGTGCAGCCCGCGTCGAGATCAGCCCTTCATCGCCCTCAACTGCGCTGCCATTCCCCATGACCTGATGGAGAGCGAGATCTTCGGCCACGTGAAGGGGTCGTTTACCGGTGCCCAGGGGGATCGCAAGGGGGCGGCCAGTCTGGCGGACGGCGGTACCCTCTTCCTCGACGAGATCTGCGAGATGGATCTCGACCTGCAGAGCAAGCTGCTGCGTTTCATCCAGACCGGCACCCTGCAGCGGGTCGGCAGCGGCAAGCTGGAGACGGTGGATGTGCGCTTTGTCTGCGCCACCAACCGGGATCCCCTGGTGGAGGTCAAGGCCGGACGGTTTCGTGAAGACCTTTACTACCGCCTGCACGTGATCCCGCTGGCGCTGCCCCCCCTGAGGGAGCGGGGAGAGGACATCCTGCTGCTGGCCCGGGAGTTGCTGCTGCGTTATGCCGGTGAGGAGAACAAGCGGTTCAGGGACTTTGATGCGGACGCAGTGCAGGTGCTGCTCGACTACCCCTGGCCCGGCAACGTGCGCGAGTTGCAAAACGTGGTGCGCAACATAGTGGTGCTCAACGATGGCGAGCTGGTGAGCCCGGATATCCTGCCACCTCCCCTCAACGGGGGGCGAACCCTGGCCCCGGAGCCTGCGGTCGGGATCGCGGATCCCCAGTCAGAATCCGTCGTCGTTCGCAGGCAGGTCCGTCCGCTCTGGCAGGTGGAGAAGGAGGCCATCGAGCAGGCCATCGCAAGCTGTGACGGCAACATCCCCAAGGCGGCGGCCCTGCTGGAAATAAGCCCTTCCACGATTTATCGCAAGAAGCAGAGCTGGGAAGAGGCGAGTCCGGCCTGAGCCGTCACCTCTGCTCCCGGGCAGACATGCTGATGTGCGGGGCGGCCAATTGGTCGCCCCGCACGCTTATCAGAGTTTGGCGAGCAGCTTGAGCCTGGCCAGTCGTTCTGCCTCGTTGGCGGTGAACCAGCCATCCTGTGACAGCAGAAACCAGGCGCGGGCAAAGTACTCGGTCGCCGCGGGATCATTGAGCACGAGTGCATTCTCCCCCAGCTCCTCGAACACATAGCCATCCTCGGGGGCGCCTGCGGCGGTCATGTCGTCGCGCAACTGCGCCAGTTCGGCCATGGCCTGTTCATGGCGATCCTGGGCCCGGCTCAGGCGCGCCAGACTCCAGCGGGCGATAAAGGCTTTGCCCTGGTTGTTGTGCTGCTCGTGCCAGGCCAGGCACTTTTGTTGACAGGCGATGGCCTCGTCGAGGCGACCCAGCTCGAACAGGGTCCAGCCCTGATTGTTGTAGAGGGTGGCGAGCCAGCCTCGCGCCCGTTTGTCGTGACTGCGCTCGGCCAGGGTCATCGCCAGCTGGTGCCAGTGGCTCTGCTCCTCCAGGGGGGCGGCGATGGCCACCATATGGGCCGCATCGATGGCCAGATAGTGCTCTTCGTACTGCTCTCCCAGTTGCCAGGCCTGTTCAAACAGGGCTCTGGCGCTGGCCTTGTCACCGGCGGAGTTGAAGGTGCGGCCACGCTCCAGCAAGGCGCGCAGGCGGGCCCGTGGAGTCGCCTCGGTGAGGCGGGGTTCTATCTCGTCAAGCAGCTGGTGCGCCTGTGCAAACTGGCGTTGCAGCGAATGGGTGCGGGCTATCTGGGTGAGGAGCTCCAGCTCCCATTGCAGGTTGGCGGCACGCGCCTCGGGCAGCAGTGCTTGAAAACGCTGGGCGCTGGCAACGGGATCCTGATAATCCCACAGTGCCATGAAATCGGGCGGATTGTTCATCTGGCCTCCATGCCGGTTATCCGCCCACCAAGATGCCTGAAGGCCATTCTTTGTACAAGAAGGGGGCTGGCGCCATCGTGACGCCAGCGCTTGCCGATCAGTAGACCATGGCAAGGCTCATCAGCATCAGACCCAGGGCAGCAAAGGCTCCCTCCTTGATAGCCAGGCGCGGTACCAGCGCCTTGGGCAGGGCAGGGAACAGGCTCAGGGCAAAGCCGAACCCCGGCATCAGCCAGTGGAAAGCAGGGCTTCTCAGGGCGGGATCCGCAGCGCCATTGATGACGATGAGCAGGATAAAGAGAGTGAAGGCGGGCAGGATAAACCAGCGGGCATGGCCGGCGGCGACCGCCCGCAGTGGCGAGATGCGATAGAGCACCAGGGTCACTAGGAAGAGGGCGAGGGGTGCCAGCAGGTAGAGCGGGGCCGGGTTCATGATGAGTGTCTCCTGACAAGGGGGGGCAGAGTGTAGGCAGTCCGGGTGGGGAATGACCAGTCCCCTGCGCCCGGGCTGTGAAGCGGATCGCAGGGCAAAGGTTTGCCTGGGCAGGATCAGCGGAACCAGAACCAGAGCACGGCAAATACCAGCCAGCTCAGCACCAGCAGGATCCAGGGCAGCGGGTGCTGGCGGGTGAGCTCGATGACCTCGGCTTCGCTCTCCTCTTCCGGCGTCTCTTGGGAAGAGTGCCTGGCTTTGGCTTGCAGTTTCTTCTGGCGGCTGGCCTCGCGGGCCTTCGCCTTCATCTGTTTCTTGTATTCGTCTATGCCCTTCTGGATCCCCTGGGCGATGAGCTGGGTTTGCTCCTTGGTCTGCCCCGGCTTCTGGTTGGCACGGGCGATCTTCATCGCCTCCTGCTGGGTTTCGGGGGAAATTTTGTCGTACTTGGCCATTCCAGGCACTCCTTGGCATTGATTGGCGGGCAGTATGCCATAACCGTTACCGGCGGGCTGCCATCATGGGGGAAATTGCTCTGCGAGTGGGGTGCCTCTGTTCCAAATAGGGGAAACAGGTTGCGTGGATGATCACATTTGGCGGAATTTGTGAGTCGCCGATGAAAAACCGTCACATGTTGTTTGTTATATTACCGCCCGATCCTGGATAGGGTCGTCCAATAACAAAATAACAAGGTGATATGGAAATGAATTATAAATTTGTCAAAGGAAGTATCGCACTGGCAGTGCTTGCCGCATTGAGCGGCTGCAATACCTCAAGCAACGACAGCGTCGCCCCCTGCACCGAAAATGTCTGCAAGCTGACCATTTTGCATACCAATGATACCCACGGTCGTTTCTGGCACAACGACAAGGGCGAATATGGCATGGCGGCCCAGAAGACCCTGGTCGAGCGGCTGCGTGCCGAGGCGAAAGCGGCGGGCAGCGAAGTGCTGGTGCTCTCCGGCGGTGACGTCAACACCGGGGTGCCGGAGTCGGATCTGCAGGATGCAGAGCCGGACTTCATGGCCATGAACAGCATCCGTTACGATGCCATGGCGGTGGGCAACCACGAGTTCGACAACCCCCTGACCATCCTCGAGAAACAGCGTCAGTGGGCCCAGTTCCCGATGATCTCCGCCAACATCTATGACAAGACGAGCGGCAAGCGCTACTTCGATCCCTACAAGGTGTTCAAGCTGGAGAGCGGCCTCAAGGTCGCCGTGCTGGGTCTGACCACAGAGGACACCGCCCAGCTGGTGGATCCCAACAACGTCCAGACCCTCGAGTTCCGCGATCCGACCACGGAAGCCGCCAATCTCGGCAAGCAAATCCGCGACAACAAAGAGGCGAACCTGGTTCTTGCCATCACCCACATGGGCCATTACGAGAATGGTCAGCACGGCAGCAACGCACCGGGTGACGTGGAGATGGCCCGTGCGCTGCCGGCAGGCACCCTGGACGCCATCATCGGTGGTCACTCCCAGAACCCGGTCTGCATGGAGCCGGGCACCCCGGACAAGTACGCCGACTTCAAGCCGGGCGACGACTGCCAGCCGGATCAGCAGAACGGCACCTGGATCATGCAGGCTCACGAGTGGGGCAAGTATGTGGGTCGTGCCCAGTTTGACTACCAGAATGGCAAGCTGACCCTGACCCAGTACGATCTGATCCCGGTCAACTTGAAGAATGCGGACGGTGATTTCATTCAGGAAGAGATCGTCAAGGATCCCGAGCTCTACAACACCCTGCTCACCTATCAGGAGAAGGGACAGCAGGAGCTGGGTGTGGTCATCGGTGCCACCGATGGCGTACTGGACGGTGAGCGCGCCAACGTGCGCAACAAGCAGACCAACCTGGGTCGTCTCATCACCACCGCGACCGCCGAGAAGTTGAGCACCGACTTTGGCATCGTCAACTCCGGCGGGGTGCGTGCCTCCATCGCGGCAGGGGACATCAGCTACCGTGACGTGCTGACCGTGCATCCGTTCGGCAACACCGTCAACAAGGCGACCATGAGCGGCCACGAGCTGCTGACCTACCTGGGTCAGGTCGCGACCAAGACCGCCAATACCGGTGGCTATGCCCAGTTCGGCGGCATCAAGATGACGGTGGATTGCCAAGCCAAGAGTGTGGACATCGCCACCATCGGCGGCAAGGCCTTCGATCCGGCAGCAACCTACAGCTTCTCCATCCCGAGCTTCAGCGCGGCCGGTGGTGACGGTTATCCGAAGATCGACACCATCAATGCCGGTCTGGTGGATGCCGGTGTGCTGAAGGATTATATCGCGGCGAAGAAGACCATTCAGGTCGCCGATTATCAGCCGGCCGGCGAGGTCAGCTATATCAACTCCACCTCGGTAGAGGGTTGCAAATAATCCCTGCACCCCGAGCCAATAAAAAAGAGAGGCAGTCATGGCTGCCTCTCTTTTTATTTTCAATGTCATCAGCAGTGTCTCTCGGGAAATATATCCGGCCACGGGAAGCTGCCCCGAAATAGGGCATGACACGATCTGATGGCAATAAAAAGGCGACCCTGAGGTCGCCTTGATGAAATGGGTCGGTTGAGCCTTAGAGCTGCTCGATGCCGACGATATGCCAGGGGGCATTGTCCTTGGCGAGATCACGCTCGAGGTGCCACACCTCCTTGATGTCCTCCTCGACCTGCTCCTGACGGTCCATGTAGCGGCCGCTGAAGCGCACGCTCACCTGGGCCCAGTCGCTGCCGTAGTCGGCACGGACCAGCTGGGTGTCCACGTACATCACCTCGGTGTGCTGCTCACCGGAGAGCTCGGCGCGTTCTGCCTTGAGGTGCTCGAACAGCTCGGGGCTCACGTACTCGCGGATCTTCTCCAGGTCGTTCTTGTTCCAGGCCTCTTGCAGGGTGCGGTAGTGATCGCGGGCACCGGCCAGGAAGCCGTTCATGTCAAAGCCCGGGGGCAGACGGAAGGGCACGTCGCTGTCGGCAAAACCGGTGGCCTGCGGGGCGCTGTGGCTTTGCTCGAACTGCTGGGGGGCCGCGCTCTGGGGCGGTTGATAGCCCGCATAGGCCGTCTGTGGCTGGGCCGCTGCCGCCTTGTTCCTGCGCAGGGCTCGGAACAGGAAGACACCACCCAGTGCCAGCAGAGCGATCAGCAGGAAGTCCATCCCTTGCAGACCTTCGAAGGCACCGCTGCCCAGCAGGTAGGCAAACAGACCGCCGGCCAGCAGACCACCCAGCAGGCCGCCCATCATGCCGCCTTTCTTGGGTGCCTGGGCGCCCACGGTCGGGTTCTTGGTGTCGACCGGCTTGGCCGCAGGTTGGGCCGGAGCCGTCTTGTAGCTCTTGCCAAAGGATTTGCCGCCACCAAGTTTCTTGGCCTCGGCGATGGGTGCCCCAAGGCCAATGGCCAGGATCAGGGCAAACAGGGTCAGCATCTTTTTCATTTTGACTCTTTCACTCTCATGTAGGTGGGGGCATGCTCTGCTTGTGCAAGCTCAGCGAGGCGCATGGCAGGCTGCCAGTCCCTTTTTGTGTTGCAGCTTGCGGGTATGATTATCACGGATGGCATGAATTATTCATGAACAGATTGAGTCGTCCGACAGGGGGGCACCCATGAGACACAGACGGCCGAGTCGCTCGGTGCGCAGGTTGCGCAACAAGCAAAGAGCAAGAACGAAGGATCAGACCCTGGTCTGGCCCTTTCTCGTACTATGAGGCAGGTCTGCGGCGCAGAAGTGGATGACGCTGACGAGGCCAGGGTCCCGTCTTGTCGCCGGATGCGATGACGGGACGTATTAGCACTCGCGATGGCGGGGTTTCTTTTGTAAAATTCCCGTCCCCTTCCCGCTGCGGTTTTTATGTGTATGGCAGAGCAAGTGACGGCGAAAAAAGACGCCAAGACACAACAGCTGAAAGTACCTCCCCACTCTTTTGAGGCCGAACAGTCCGTACTGGGCGGCCTGATGCTGGACAACGAGGCCTGGGATCGGGTCGCCGAACGGGTGATCGACAAGGATTTCTACAGCCGTCCGCACCGCCTGATCTTCCAGGCCATGACCCGCCTCTCCAATGCGGGCAACCCCATCGACCTTATCACTCTGCAGGAGGAGCTCGAGCGCTCCGAGCAACTGGAAGAGGCCGGTGGCTTCGCCTATCTGGTGGAGATCGCCAAGAACACCCCGAGTGCCGCCAACATCAGTGCCTACGCCGAGATCGTGCGTGAGCGGGCGGTGGTGCGGGAGATGATCTCGGTCGCCAACGAGATAGTCGAAGCGGGCTACGAGCCCCAGGGGCGTACCTCCAACGATCTGCTGGACCTGGCCGAGAGCAAGGTATTCCAGATCGCCGAGCAGCGCACCAGCGCCAACGAGGGCCCCCAGCCCCTGAAGCTCATCCTCGAGCAAACCGTCGACAAGATTGAAGAGCTGTTCAAGACCCCCCACAACGGGGTGACCGGCGTGTCGTCCGGCTACAACGATCTGGACAAGATGACCGCCGGCCTGCAGCGTTCGGATCTGGTCATCGTCGCCGCTCGTCCCTCCATGGGCAAGACCACCTTTGCCATGAACCTGTGCGAGCACGCGGCCCTCACCGCCGACAAGCCGGTGCTGATCTTCTCCCTCGAGATGCCCTCCGAGCAGATCATCATGCGTATGCTCGCCTCCGTGGGGCGCATCGACCAGACCAAGGTGCGGACCGGCCAGCTCGACGACGAGGATTGGGCGCGGCTCTCCTCCACCATGGGGCTGCTGCTGGAGAAGGGGAAGATGTACATCGACGACTCCTCCGGCCTCACCCCGACCGAAGTGCGCTCCCGTGCCCGCCGGGTGGCGCGGGACAACGGCGGCATCAGCATGATCATGGTGGACTACCTGCAGCTGATGCGGGTGCCGGCGCTGTCTGACAACCGTACTCTGGAAATCGGTGAAATCTCCCGCTCCCTCAAGGCGCTGGCGAAAGAGCTGCAGTGTCCCGTGGTGGCGCTCTCCCAGCTGAACCGAAGCCTGGAACAGCGGGCCGACAAGCGCCCGGTCAACTCGGATCTGCGGGAATCCGGCTCCATCGAGCAGGATGCGGACTTGATCATGTTCATCTACCGCGACGAGGTCTATCACGACGACAGCCCCGACAAGGGGATCGCCGAGATCATCATCGGCAAGCAGCGTAACGGCCCCATAGGACGAGTGCGCCTCACCTTCCAGGGTCAGTTCTCGCGCTTTGACAACTACGCCGGCCCGGCGTTTGATGATGACTACTAAGTAAGCCGGGAGCCTGCTCCCGGTATCCAGAAACAGTTTTCCCGGTTCGACAATTCTGCCGGTCCGGCCTTAGACGATGAGATTTGAGGGCTGACACCACCCGGTGCCTGATTATCATGCCCTCGTAAGGGAAAACAGATGAAAGCGGCTATCGCCCAGATCAATACCGCGGCCCTGCGCCACAACCTCGCCGTGGTGAAACGCCACGCCCCCCAATGCAAGATCATTGCCGTGGTCAAGGCCAATGCCTACGGCCATGGGCTGCTGCCGGTTGCCCGCACCCTGGTGGATGCGGACGCCTACGCGGTGGCCCGCATCGAAGAGGCGCTGATGCTGCGCTCCTGCGCCGTGGTCAAGCCCATCGTGCTGCTGGAGGGCTTCTTCAGCGCCGCCGACCTGCCGGTGCTGGCGGCCAACAACCTGCAGACCGCGGTGCACACCTGGGAGCAGCTCGAAGCGCTGGAGCAGGCGGAGCTGCCTGCCCCCGTGGTGGCCTGGCTCAAGCTCGACACCGGCATGCACCGCCTCGGGGTACGGGCCGAGGAGATGCCCGTCTTTATCGAGCGCCTCGGCAAGTGCAAGAACGTGGTGCAGCCGTTCAACGTCATGACCCACTTCAGCCGCTCCGATGAGCTGGAGCAACCCACCACCCGCGAGCAGATCGACTTGTTCAGCCAGCTGACTGCGCCGCTGTCGGGCGAGCGCGCCATGGCCAACTCGGCAGGCATCCTGGCGTGGCCGGATTCCCACTGCGACTGGGTGCGCCCCGGCGTCATCCTCTACGGCGTGTCGCCGTTCCCCAATACGGTGGCGGCGGATTATGACCTGCAGCCGGTGATGACCCTCAAGACCCAGCTCATCGCGGTGCGCGATCACAAGGCGGGCGAGCCGGTAGGCTATGGCGCCAACTGGGTGTCGGATCGCGATACCCGGCTCGGGGTGATTGCCATCGGCTATGGCGACGGTTATCCGCGCATGGCCCCCAACGGCACGCCAGTGCTGGTCAATGGCCGCATCGTGCCCCTGGTGGGCCGCGTCTCCATGGACATGACCACGGTGGATCTCGGCCCCGGCGCCACCGACAAGGCCGGCGACGAGGCGGTGCTCTGGGGGGAAGGGCTGCCGGTGGAGCGGGTGGCCGACCAGATCGGCACCATTCCCTATGAGCTCATCACCAAGCTCACCTCCCGCGTCTTTATGGAGTACGTGTAGGCGAGTCGCCCCTCATCCCCAACCCTTCTCCCGCGAGGGGAGAACAAAAAGGCCGCCCCGACAAGGGCGGCCTTTTTCATGGGCGTGTCCCATAGACGAAAGAACAAGCCCCGCATCTGCGGGGCTTGAGTCTCCGTCACTATGCGGCGCTTAGCCTATGGTCATCAGGCTGGCGTTGCCACCGGCGGCGGCGGTGTTGACCGAGAGGGCGTGCTCGATGAGCAGGCGCTCCAGCGGGATGTCGGTCTCGCCGCGATGCAGGCCGTGCACACCGATGATGGCGCCGTTACGGGCTGCCTGGCGCGCGGCGGCGAGCTTGCTCACCTCCCGCAACTGATCCGAGTCGCCGTGGTGCAGCAGGGCATCGAAGTCCGTCTCCCCCGTGGCCCAGTCCGCCACCAGCGCGATGGGATCCCGCGCCTCGGTCGGCAGGGAAGAGAGCAGGGCGCGTGTCTGGGCATCGTCCGGCAGCAGCACCTGGCTGCCGACCGCCAGACAGGCGGCCAGCTGGGCCAGCAGGTCGGCCTTCTCCTGGGCAAGACAGAGCACCCGTTCCCGGGGCAGCAGGCTGTAGCTGTTGCGCTCGCCGGTGGGGCCGGTCAGCAACTGGGTACGGCCGCTCTGGGAGATCGCGGCGTAGTGATCGCACAGGGCGGCGAGGGCCGGATCCTGCTTGCTCGCCCAGTCGCGCAGGGCCACGAGGGGGGCTTTCGCCTCGGCATGCAGGGCACCGGACTCCTGGTGCAGCTGGTTGGCCACCGCCTCCTGGGGACGGGCGCCGAGCAGGCGATACATGTAGAGCGGGCCACCGGCCTTGGGACCGGTGCCGGAAAGCCCTTCCCCACCGAAGGGTTGCACCCCGACCACGGCGCCCACGATGTTGCGGTTGACGTAGAGGTTGCCCACCTTGGCCACGTTCACCACCTGGGCGATGGTCTCGTCGATGCGGGTATGAACACCCAGGGTCAGGCCGTAGCCGCTGCCGTTGATCTGCTCGAGCAACTCCCCGAGCCGGGTGCGCGGGTAGCGGACCAGGTGCAGCACGGGGCCGAACACTTCGCGTCCCAGTTCGTCCAGGCTGTCGAGCTCGATCAGGGTCGGCAGCACGAAGGTGCCGCGGCTGCAGGCATCCCCCTGGGTGCGAGCGATCTGGTGCACCTTGCGCCCCTTGTCGCCCATCGCCTTGATGTGGCGCTCGATGTTGGTCTTGGCCTCGGCGTCGATGACGGGGCCGATGTCGGTGGAGAGGTGCTCGGGGCTGCCGACCTTGTACTCGGCCATGGCGCCCTTGAGCATCCGGATCACCCGATCCGCCACGTCATCCTGCACGCACAGCACTCGCAGGGCGGAGCAGCGCTGACCGGCGCTGTCGAACGCCGAGGAGATGACATCCATCACCACCTGTTCGGTCAAGGCGGAAGAGTCGACGATCATGGCGTTCTGGCCGCCGGTCTCGGCGATGAGGGGAATGGTGCGACCCTGGGCGTCGAGGCGACCGGCCAGGTTGCGGGAGATGATGCCCGCCACCTCGGTGGAGCCGGTGAACATGACGCCGCGCACCCGTTCGTCCGCGATGAGCGCCGCACCCACGGTCTCTCCACGGCCCGGCAGCAGTTGCACCGCACCGGCGGGAACCCCCGCTTCCAGCAGGATGCGCACCGCTTGTGCCGCGATGAGGGGGGTCTGCTCGGCAGGCTTGGCCAGCACCGTATTGCCGGCTGCCAGGGCCGCGCACACCTGGCCGCTGAAGATGGCCAGCGGGAAGTTCCAGGGGCTGATGCAGACCACGGGGCCGAGCGGTCTGTGGGTGTCGTTGGCGAAGTGGTTGCGCGCCTGGGCGGCGTAGTAGCGCAGGAAGTCCACCGCCTCGCGTACCTCGGCGATGGCGTTGGCGAAGGTCTTGCCGGATTCGCGAACCAGCAGGCCCATCAGGGGTTGCAGTTCGGATTCCATCAGATCGGCTGCCCTGTCCAGCACGGCGGCCCGCTCGGCTGGCGGGGTGGACTGCCAGATCTGGCCGCTCGTGAGGGAGCAGGCGAGCGCCTTGTCCACCAGCGCTACCGTGGCTTCGCTCACCTGACCGACGACATCGCGGTGATCCGCCGGGTTGAGCACGGGCTGGAACTGGGTCGGCGCCTCGGTGTCGCAACCCAGCATGGGCACGGCCTGATAGGCGGTGTTGGTGCTGGCGAGCAGGGCGGCAGAGAGTGATCCCAGGCGGTGCTCGTTCGCGAGATCCAGACCTGCGGAGTTCGGGCGCGCCTCGCCGTAGAGATCCCGGGGCAGGGGGATGCGCGGATGGGGCAAACCCAGGGTCCCTTCACGGGCGGCCATCTGCTCGATCTGCTGCACCGGATCCTGCACCAGATCCGAGAGGGAGATGTTGTTGTCCGCGATGCGGTTGACGAAGGAGGTGTTGGCCCCGTTCTCCAGCAGGCGGCGCACCAGGTAGGCGAGCAGGGTCTCGTGGCTGCCCACCGGGGCATAGATGCGGCAGGGGCGACCCAGCTTGCCGTCGGCCACCTTGCCGACCACCTGTTCGTAGAGCGGTTCACCCATGCCGTGCAGGCACTGGAACTCGTACTGGCCCGGGTAGTAGTTCTGACCCGCCAGCTGATAGATGGCAGACAGGGAGTGGGCGTTGTGGGTGGCGAACTGGGGATAGATGGCCTCGGGCACCGCCAGCAGCTTGCGGGCGCAGGCGAGGTAGGAGACGTCCGTGTAGGGCTTGCGGGTATAGACCGGGTAGCCTTCCAGCCCTTCCTGCTGGGCACGCTTGATCTCGCTGTCCCAGTAGGCGCCCTTCACCAGACGGATCATCAGGCGGTGACGGCTGCGCTTGGCGAGATCGATGACGTAGTCGATCACATAGGGGCAGCGCTTCTGGTAGGCCTGGATGACGAAGCCGATGCCGTTCCAGTCGGCGAGGGACGGATCGAAGCAGAGCTTCTCCAGCAGATCGAGGGAGATCTCCAGGCGATCGGCCTCCTCGGCGTCGATGTTGATGCCGATGTCATACTGCCTGGCGAGCTGGGTCAGGCCCAGCAAGGTGGGGTAGAGCTCCTCCATGACGCGATCGTACTGGGCGCGGCTGTAGCGCGGATGCAGGGCGGAGAGCTTGATGGAGATACCCGGCCCCTCGTAGATGCCGCGACCGTGGGAGGCCTTGCCGATGGCGTGGATGGCCTGCTCGTAGGAGGCCAGATAGCGTTTGGCGTCCTCCTCGGTCAGGGCCGCTTCCCCCAGCATGTCGTAGGAGTAGCGGAACCCTTTGCTCTCCATGCCGCCTGCGTTCGCCAGCGCCTCGGCGATGGTCTCGCCGGTGACGAACTGTTCACCCATCAGGCGCATCGCCATGTCGACGCCCTTGCGGATGAGCGGCTCACCCCCCTTGCCGATGAGTCCCTTGAGGGAGCTGTTCATGCCCGCCTCGTTGTGGGTGGCCACCAGCTTGCCGGTGATGAGCAGACCCCAGGAGGCCGCGTTGACGAACAATGAGGTGCTCTGGCCCAGGTGCTGGCTCCAGTTGCCACCGCTTATCTTGTCGCGGATGAGGGCATCCCGGGTCGCCTTGTCGGGGATGCGCAGCAGCGCCTCCGCCAGGCACATCAGGGCCACCCCTTCCTGGGAGGAGAGGGAGAACTCCTGAAGCAGTCCCTGCACCAGGCCCTGACGGCCGCTGGCGCTCTTCTGGTTGCGCAGCTTCTCGGCGATGCCCATGGCCAGCTTCTGGGTCGCGTCAGCCTTCTCCTTGGGCAGACGGGCCTGCTCCAGCAGCATGGGGACGGCTTCGGTCTCGGGGCGGCGATAAGCCCCCGTGATGGCGGCCCGCAGCACGGACTGGGGCAGAATGCTCTCGGCAAACTCGAGGAAGACCTGGATGCCCTGCTCGGTCAGGGTCTCGACGGCCTCTTCCCCGGCGGCGGCAGCCAGCCCGGAGTGCTCGGGCGGGGTCAGACCGCGATCCAGTTGCTCCAGATAGGTGAAGATGGCTTGCTTGATCAGCCAGTGGGGAGTGCGATCCAGGGTCTGCGCAGCCTGTTTGAGGCGGTCGCGGGTCGCTTCATCGAGTTTGACGCCGAGGGTGGTAGTGGCCATGGGACTTCCTGTGTCTAGAAGGTAACAATATTACCGGACGGTTAAATTTCGCCGATGATGGTGCAACCAGGTGCAACCTTCAAGCAAGAAATTTTAATGTATTGGTTACATTGTTGAATTCTTCCATGAATACGGTCTCCATCGGGATCCTTTCAAACCCGCCGCTTGTCCGCTTTTCACAGCATTATTAATGGGTTGGCAATGCATCTTATGAATGCCTATATGAAGTGCAACCCACTGTGAATCGGGTTGCACTTTTGCGTGTTCGACCGAGCCTGGGCTGTGAGCGCGGCTCCCCCGTGCGCAGAAGGGGGCGGAGCGCCACCTGACAGAGCCCCGTGCTCTTCTATGCTGTTAGCTGGCCACAGGGGCCAGCTATCGGTGACAAGGAGAAACCCATGGCGCGTGTCAGTACCTATCTCAATTTTGCCCGGGAGACGGAGGCTGCCTTCCTCTTCTATCGCGAAGTGTTCGGCGGTGACTTCAGCGGCCCCATCCACAGGTTCAAGGAGTCCCCGGGTTGCCCGGGCCAGCCCCCTTTGTCGGAGGAAGACGGGGAGCTGGTGATGCATGTGGCCCTGCCCATCCTTGGGGGTCACGTGCTGATGGGCACGGATGCTCCGGCCAGCATGGGGTTCACCCTGGTGCAGGGCAACAACAGCTACCTCAACCTGGAGCCGGACAGCCGGGGCGAGACCGATCGCCTGTTCGCAGTCCTGGCCGAGGGAGGCCAGGTGGAGATGCCGCTGGCGGAGATGTTCTGGGGTGACTATTTCGGATCCCTGGTGGACAAGTTCGGCACCCACTGGATGTTCAACTGCCAGAGCAAGACCTGACGGCAGATCTGCAATGAAAAGGGCGCCATGGCGCCCTTTTCATCTTTATTGCCCATCACTGTCCCTATTTGCTGCGCCTGCCACCTGCGCTGGTATGCCCGGGCATGGGATTGCCGTGCAGTGCGTTGAGCTGCTTTATGGCGTGCGACCCACTCTGCCGACGGGGATCACCCGGGCTCGGATTATCGCGCAGCTGAGCTGCCTTATGGCGTGCGACCCACCATGTCAGCGGGGATCACCCAGGCATCGAATTGCTCCGCGCTGAGGTGGCCCGAGGCAATGGCCGCCTCCCGCAGGCTGAGCCCCTGATGGTGCGCCCGCTTGGCGATCTCGGCCGCCTTGTCATAGCCGATATGGGGGTTGAGGGCCGTCACCAGCATCAGGGAGCGGGAGAGCAGATCGTCGATCCTGGCCTGGTTCGGGGTGATGCCGACGGCGCAGTGGTCGTGGAAGCTCTGCATGCCATCTGCCAGCAGCCGCACGCTCTGCAGGACGTTGTAGGCGATCATCGGCCTGAACACGTTGAGCTCGAAGTTGCCGCTGGCACCGCCGATGTTGATGGCCACATCGTTGCCCATCACCTGGGCGCAGAGCATGGTGAGGGCCTCGCTCTGGGTCGGGTTGACCTTGCCGGGCATGATGGAGGATCCAGGCTCGTTCTCGGGGATGAGCAGCTCCCCCAGCCCGCTGCGGGGGCCGCTCGCCAGCCAGCGCACGTCGTTGGCGATCTTCATGAGGGAGGCTGCCAGCGTCTTGAGGGCACCGTGGGCGTGAACCTGGGCGTCACTCGCCGCCAGGGCCTCGAACTTGTTGGGGGCGCTCACCAGCGGCAGGCCGGTCTGCTCGGCCAGGGTCCTGGCCACCGCCTCGGCAAAGCCGGGAGGGCAGTTGAGGCCGGTGCCCACGGCGGTGCCGCCGAGCGCCAGCTCGCACAGATGGGGCAGGGCGGCCTTTAGATGGCGCTCCCCCTGTTCAAGCTGTGCGACCCAGCCGGAGATCTCCTGGCCCAGGGTGAGGGGAGTGGCATCCTGCAAATGGGTGCGGCCAATCTTGACGATGTGGTCGAAGGCGGCGGCCTTGCCTGACAGGGTCTGCTTCAGGGCAGCGAGGGCCGGCAGCAACCGCTGCGTGATGGCGGTGACCGCCGCCAGGTTCATGGCGCTCGGGAAGACATCGTTGCTGGACTGGCTCTTGTTTACCTCGTCGTTGGGATGCACCAGCCGCGCTTCCCCCCGGGGGCCGCCGAGCAGTTCGCTGGCCCGGTTTGCCAGCACCTCGTTCAGGTTCATGTTGGTCTGGGTGCCGGAGCCGGTCTGCCACACCATCAGGGGAAACTCGGCGTCGTGCAGGCCGCGCAGGATTTCGTCGGCGGCGGCCATGATGGCCTGGGCCTTGCGGGCGGGGAGCAGCCCCAGGGCGTGGTTGACCCGGGCGCAGGCGGACTTGATGCGGGCCAGGGCATGGATGATCTCCATGGGCTGGCGCTCCCCCGAGATGTTGAAGTGATGCAGGGAGCGCTGGGTCTGGGCCCCCCAGAGCCTGTCCGCCGGGACGGCTATCTCCCCCAGGCTGTCCCGCTCCATCCTGATATCCATGACGTGTCTCCTGCCGTTGAGGTGGTGGCACCCAGCATGAACCCAAACGGCGGCCGGGGCCAGCTTGCACATGGATACGCTTTGCATATAATAAGTAAAGCTTACTATATGGATTGCATATCATGAACAAACAACCGGACACCCTTGGCTTTCTCATCGGCGACGTCCAGCGCCTGATGCGCCGCCAGTTCCAGCAGCAGCTGGAGGGAAGCTGCCTCACCCTGGCCCAGGCCAGAGCTCTGGTGCACATTGCACGCAGCGAAGGGATCCGCCAGGTGGATCTGGCGGAGCGGCTCGACATCCAGCCCATCACCCTGGCCCGTCAGCTTGATCAGTTGGCGGAGAGCGGCCTGGTGGAGCGGCGCAGCGACCCCCATGACAGGCGGGCCTATCAGCTCCATCTGACCGAAGGGGCCGCCCCCTATCTGGCGATGATCAAACAGGCGTCCGATCTGGTGCATCAGAGGGCCATCGGCGAGCTGGGGGAGGAGGCGACCGAGGCGCTGTGCCGCTCCCTCAAGATCCTGCGTGCCAACCTCGGCCACCTCTGATGCTTTCCTGTGATGCCAACCAACGTGGAGCCATATCATGACCACTGATTCCCCCTCTTCCTCCCGTCCCGCCGCCAACCGGCGCCGCACCCGCCTGCTGTTGCTGGTGGTGGTGCCGGCACTGGCCCTGCTCGGGGCGGGCGTTATCTACCTGCAGGGCGGGCGCTATGTGGAGACGGACAACGCCTATGTGAAGGCGGACAAGGTCCCCATCAGCACCGAGGTGCTGGGCCGGGTGGCCAAGGTGTTCGTCGAGGAAAACCAGCAGGTCCGGGCTGGCCAGCCGCTGTTCGAGCTGGATCAGGAGTCCTTCCGGGTCGCCGTGGCCAAGGCCGAGGCGGAACTTGCCAAGGTGCGCACCGATCTGGTGGCGCTGCAGACCAGTTATCGCGGCCAGCAGGCGGAGATCGCCGTGGCCCGCACCCGCCATGCCTATGCCCTGAAGGAGGAGCATCGCCAGGCGGATCTGGTGACCAGGCACTTCACCTCCACCGCCAATTACGACGATGCCCGCCAGCTCACCATACAGACCGCCCAGCAGCAGGTGGCGCTGGAGGAGGGGCTCAAGAAGATTGAAGCCTCCCTCAGCGGGGACGTGAACCAGCCGGTGGAGCAGCAGCCCGCCTATCAGGAGGCCGCGGCCGAGTTGGCCAAGGCCAGGCTGGATCTGGCTCGCACCACCATCTATGCCCCCGCCAACGGCATCGTCAGCCAGTTGCCCAAGCCCGGCCAGTACAATCTGGTGGGCATGACCGCCATGATGCTGGTGGAGACCGACACCCCCTGGGTGGAGGCGAACTTCACCGAGACGGAGCTGACCCATGTGCAACCTGGCCAGAAGGTGGACATCAGTGTGGATACCTACCCAGATGCGCACTGGACCGGGGTGGTGGAGAGCCTTAGCCCGGCCACAGGCTCCGAGTTTTCGGTGATCCCGGCCCAGAACGCCACCGGCAACTGGGTCAAGATCGCCCAGCGGGTGGCGGTGCGGATCAAGCTGGATTCGGGAGCGGATCTGCCCACCCTGAGGGCGGGTCTGAGTGCCACTGCCGAGATAGACACCGGCCATCAGCGCACCCTGCCTGGCCTGTCAGGTCGAGGTTGATATGACGAGCGCAGCCACAGGGCAGGCCGACCAGGCTTCCCGTCGCACCTTCATCACCCTGTCGGTGATGGTGGCAACCATCATGCAGGCGCTGGACACCACCATCGCCAACGTGGCCCTCCCCCACATGCAGGGAGCCATGGGGGCGACCCAGGATCAGATCTCCTGGGTGCTCACCTCCTACATAGTGGCGGCCGCCATCTTCATGCCGCTGACCGGTTTCATCTCGGCAAGAATTGGCCGCAAAAGGCTGTTCATGTGGTCGGTGGCGGGCTTTACCGTCGCCTCCATGCTGTGCGGCGCGGCCCAGAGCCTGGATCAGATAGTGCTGTTCCGCCTGCTTCAGGGGATCTTCGGTGCCAGTCTGGTGCCCCTCTCACAGGCGGTGCTGCTGGACACCTATCCGCCGGAGAAGCACGGCTCCGCCATGGCGCTCTGGGGGATAGGGGTCATGGTGGGCCCCATTCTGGGGCCGTCGCTGGGGGGCTGGCTCACCGAGTACTACAACTGGCGCTGGGTCTTCTACATCAACCTGCCGTTCGGTCTGCTGGCCTGGTTCGGACTTGCCGCCTTCATCGAGGAGACGAAGATCGATGCCAGCCGCCGCTTCGATCTGCTGGGGTTCGCCCTGCTGAGTCTCGGCATCGGGGCGTTGCAGATGGCGCTGGACAGGGGAGAGTCCCAGAACTGGTTCGCCAGCCGGGAGATCGTCATCGAGACCGCCCTGATGGTGATGGCGTTCTACCTCTTCGTGGTGCATATCTTCACCCACCCGCACCCCTACATAGAACCGGCCCTGTTCCGGGATCGCAACTTCAGCGTCGGTCTGCTCTTCATCTTCATCGTCGGCATCATCTTGCTGGCTACCATGACGCTGCTGCCTCCCTTCATGCAGGGGCTGATGGGTTACCCGGTGATCGACGTGGGTTACCTGCTCGCCCCGCGCGGGGTGGGCACCATGGTTGCCATGATGCTGGTGGGCAGGCTGTCGGGCCGGGTGGACGCCCGTTACCTCATCCTGTCAGGGCTGCTGCTCACCAGCTTCTCCATGTGGGAGATGACCCTGTTCAACACGGACATCGGCAGCTGGGACATAGTGCGCACCGGCATCATCCAGGGGCTGGGGCTCGGCTTCATCTTCGTGCCCCTCTCCACCATCACCTTTGCGACCCTGGCGCCGCGCTATCGCAACGAGGGGACGGCGCTGTTCAGCCTGGTGCGCAACATCGGCAGCAGCATCGGCATCTCGGTGGTGATCACCTATCTGGCCCAGCGATCCCAGATGAACCACGAGGCGTTCGCCGCCTACATCACCCCGTTCAATGTCAACCTGCATCAGGGCGGGGGCATGGCGGAGCTGATGACGCCGAAGGGGCTGGCCATGATCAACGGCGAGGTGACCCGGCAGGCCAGCCTGCTCGCCTACCTGCAGGATTTTCGCCTGATGATGTGGGTCAGCCTGTGCGCCGTGCCGGTGGTGGTGTTGCTGAGGGCTCCCGGGCGCAGCGGCTCTCGGGAGGAGATGGCCATTCTGGAGTGAATCACGAAGGGGCGAGCAACAAAGAAAGAGGGATGGCGCAGGCCATCCCTCTGTCGTTTGGCAGGATCAGCGTGCCGGCGTGAAGGGGGTGAGCGCTGCCAGAGGCGCAGCGTCCCCGTATTCCCGGACGGGTTCGCCGTGCTTGAAGATCTTGAAGGTCTCGCCCCGGGCACTCCAGTACTCGATGTGATTGCCGCCGATCTGCAACAGGCTCGCCTCGCGCAGGGCCACCACGGATTCGCTCGGGTTGATGGCGCAGAACTCGGCCAGACGCTCGTCCCGGGTCTCCCCCATGTGGCCGCTGATGCTGGCGTCCAGATAGTGAGGGTTGATCTGCACGGGGAAGAGCCCCAGCGCAGGCAGCACCACGGCGCTGCACACCGGCATGTCGTTGGTGGTGCGGATGCTGGGGGTGGCCACGTTGCAGCCGGCGCTCCAGCCCACATAGGGCACGCCCCGCTCGCGCACCGCACGCTGGATGGGGACCACCAGACCATACTCGTGCAGCCGCTGGTTCAGGAGCCAGGTATTGCCGCCGCTGATGAAGATGGCGTCGGCCCGGTTGATGGCATCCACCGGATCGTCGAAGTGATGGATGCTGATGGCGTCCACCCCCAGACTCTCGGTGAGCTCCCGGGCACGGGCATCCCAGTCGCTGCGGATCACCGCGTAGGGGATGAGCAGGATGCGCTTGACCTGGTTGCGAGCGAGCATGGTTTGCACCCGGTCGCGGGCCCAGCCGAGCAGGCCGGGGTGTTCTGTGGTTTTACCGTTGCTGAGCAGAAGCAGTTCCATGATGTGTCCTCGAAACAAGGCGCAGGACCCGAGCGATCCTGGTGAAGAGAAGAGGGCACTCTACCGCCATCGAAGCGCCAAATGTGTGATCCCTGCCCGTTTTGTACGGTTGCAGGCCACTCAGGGGTGTTCGTTCACCTGCGCGTAGCGCAGCAGCATCTCGGCGAGGGAGTTCACCGCCAGGCGTTTCATCAGGCTGGCGCGGCACACCTCGACGGTGCGCACCGAAATGCAGAGATCCTGCGCTATCTGCTGGTTCTTGTGGCCCCGGGCGATGAGCTGCAACAACTGGCGTTCGCGCGGGGTGAGGCGCTCAAAGGCGGCCAGCTGGGCGAGGCGGGTGGCCGCGCTCAGCGTCGCCTGCTCGGCCCGCTCGATAGCGGCGAGCAGGGGGGCCAGCTGCACCGGCTTTTGCAAGAAATCCACCGCCCCCAGCTTGAGGGACTCCACCGCCAGGGGCACCTCGCCGTGGCCGGTGAGAAACAGGATGGCGATGGGGCTCTGGGCCGCCTTCAGCCGCTGCTGCACCTCGGGGCCAGAGAGCCCCGGCATGCGGCAGTCGAGGATGAGGCAGGCGGGCTGGTGCAGATCGACCTCTGCCAGAAAGCGCTCGCCATCGGAAAAGCTGAACAGCTGCCGCTCGTCGCAGCTCTCCAGCATGAAGCGCAGGGAGTCGAGCACGGCCTCGTCGTCATCGACCAGATAGAGCGGGGGGCGGGCAGGGGTCGGCATCTCAGTTCCTCGGTATGTCGGTGGATGAAGGGAGGGTTTCGGGTGGCGGCACGGGCAGGATGACCCGGGCCAGGCAGCCGTGGGGGCTCAGGCTCTCCAGGCTGAACTGGCCGCGATGGCTCTCGACCACCTCCCGGCAGATGGCCAGCCCCAGCCCCATGCCGTCCGGCTTGTCGCTGTAAAACGCCTGCTGCAGTTCGGTGGCGGGGACCCTCAGGCCGGCGCCGTTGTCGCGGATCTCCAGCAGCAGGGTCTGCGCCTCGAAGGCGATCAGCAGCTCGACCCGGGCTGGCGCCTGTGCCGGTGCTTGCGCAGGGGGGTGAGTAGGGGAGTGAACAGCGGGGCGCGCACTCTTCGCTGCACTCTCGGCGCCATTCTTGATGAGGTTGACCAGCAGCTGCTCCATCCCGGTGCCGTCCAGAGGTAACGGGCGCGGCTGGCCTCGCCAGTGCAGGGTGAAGGCGACGTCGAGCGGCGCCAGCATCTGCTCCAGCAGGGGGCGCAACTCCGCCACCAGGGTGGGCAGGTCGCAAGGCGCGAAGCGGGGAGGGCGCTTTTGCAGCCGGGCCCTGAGCCGGTTGACGGTCTGGGTGATGCGCTGGACCTGGAGCCCTATCTGCTCCAGGGCCTGACGCAGGGAGGCCTGGGCGGCAGACTGGGCCGGATCCTGTGCCAATTTGTCCAGTCGCAACAAGGCTCCCTGGCTGTAGTTGGCGATGGCACTGAGGGGCTGATTGATCTCGTGGGCCACGTTGGCGCCCAGCTCGCCCAGTTCGGCGAGCCGTCTGGCCTGTGCCAGCTGGCGTCCCTTCTGTTCGAGCTGGTGGCGGGCTTTGAGCAGCCGGCGCTGGCTGCGGTTGAACAGGTATTGCAGCAGCAGGTGGTGGCCTCCCAGCAGCAGTACCAGCACCAAAGCACCCCAGCCCCACTGCTGATGCTGGCGCAGCCAGTGCCAGGCCGCTTGCCACCAGGGGCCCTGCAGCGGGTGGCGATCCAGCGCCTTGAGCAGGCGGTCGATGGCAAGCTCGCTGGTGGGCACGGTCCAGCCCGCCGAATCGGCGGCGATGGCCGCCTCGCTATCAGCGGGCAGATCGTACAGCGCGCGGGTCACCGCCAGCGCCAGCGCGGGGGAGGCCCGCTCTGTCTTGGCGAAGGACCAGTTGGGGTAGAGCCGGGTCGAGCTCTGGCAACCAAACTCGGCCGGCGCCTGATCGTCCAGCACCCGAAACGCCCCCCTGGCGACCTTGCCTTCCCGTTCCATGCGCTCCAGCTGACACACCGGCACGATGGCGGCGGCCACCTCGCCAGCCGCCAGCCGCTCGATGAGCCGGTCCAGCGGAAAGCCGGTGAACTGCACGGTGGAGAAGAAGTGCTCCAGCCGAACCCCCTGTTCGCCCGCCTCGAAGCGATAGGCGAGGTAGCCGCCGAAGGCGTTCTCCGAGACGGCGGCGACCGCTTGCCCCTCGAGGTCACGCCAGTGTCGGTAGGGGGTCTGGGCAGGCACCACCAGGGCGGCGCCGATGGCGAGGTTGTCCCCCCCGGCCGGACTCTTGAGGGTGGCGAGCCAAGCCAGCGGATACTGGCGCGCCAGACTCACCGACTGGCCCGGGTTGGTGATGACGAAGTCGAGGTGCTCGCGGGCGACGGCCTCGGCCAGTTCATCGAGCCCCAGCGGATGCAGCACGAAGCGATGGCCGGGCACGCGCTGTGCCAGCCAGCGCAACAGCGGTTGCCACTGGGCTCTGGCCAGGGCCGGGCCGCGGGTTGCCAGCACGCCGATGCGTATCGGCTCGGCCATGGCCTGCACCGACATGGCCTGGGATGGGGCGGATTCCTGTCGGGCCGGCGCTGGTGAAGAGGGGGGCGAGGCGGCCTGCACCCGCAGCGGCAGGGCTGACAGGGCGAGCCAGAGCAGCAGGCTGAGCAGGGGCAAGGGAACTGGGGCGTGCAGGGGGCTCTCCTCTCGGTGCAAAGGGGGCAGTCTATCACCGGGATGTGCGCTTGCATGCGAACGGGGGCCGGGAGGGGTGGCAAACGCCGCCCCGGTCACAGTTCAGCAGGGCTGGGGCATTTTTTATTGCGCTGGATCAACCCGGCTCCCGGTATGTGGAAAACCACAATAGAGGCGACTTCCTGCGTTGAGGACAATCGGCCCAACCCCTTTCAAGCCAGCTCAGCAGAAGGAAAGACGCCATGGAGCCCAGCAAGCGCCGATTGTTATCCGGGATCGCCGCCCTCACCGCAGGGGCGGCCCTGATCCCCGTCACCCAGGTTCAGGCGCAGTCCGCTCCCGCTCCCCGCAACGGGCGGGCGGCCATTAGCCGGGGGGACGGGTGCAAGCGTTACGGCATGCTGATCGACCTGCGCCGCTGCGTCGGCTGTCAGGCCTGCACCGTGGCCTGCACCATCGAAAATCAGCCTCCCCTCGGCCAGTTTCGCACCACGGTGAGCCAGTACGAGGTGAGCGACGTGGCCGCCCTCGCGGCTCCCGCCTCCCTCTTGATGCTGCCGAGGCTGTGCAACCACTGCGCCGAGCCCGCCTGCCTCGATGTCTGCCCCACCGGCGCCACCTTCCAGCGCGACGACGGCATCGTCGTGGTCAACAACGACTGGTGCGTCGGCTGCGGCTACTGCGTGCAGGCCTGCCCCTATGACGCCCGCTTCATCAACCACGAGACCAACACCGCCGACAAGTGCACCTTCTGCGCCCATCGGCTGGAGGCGGGGCTCTTGCCCGCCTGCGTCGAGAGCTGTGTCGGCGAGGCGCGCATCATAGGGGATTTGAACGACCCCGCGAGCCGGATCAGCCGGCTGCTGCGCGAACACGAGCCGGCGCTCAAGGTGCTCAAGCCGGAGGCCAAGACCCAGCCGCGGGTCTTCTATCTCGGCATGGACGAGGCCTTCGTCAGCAAGGTCGACGGCAACCCGGCCCTGCGCACCCTGCTCACCGACGATGGCAAGGAGATAGCCCATGGTCATTAACGAACTGCTGGCCCCGGCTCAGCCCATCACCTGGCTGCCCTGGGCGGTGCAATATTTCTTCCTCATCGGCCTCGCCTACGGAGGCCTCTGGCTCGGCGCGTTTGAGCTGTGGCGCAAGGCGCCGGACCCGCGGCTGCAGACCCTGGCGGCGGTGCTGATGGTGGCGGCCGGTCTGGTGGCGCCCATCGCCCTGACCGCGGATCTGCACCAGCCGGCCCGGGCCTGGCACTTCTACGCCCAGACGCGCTTTGGCTCCGTCATGTGGTATGGCGCCTATCTGCTGCCGCTGTTCAGCCTGCTCTCCATGCTGCTCGGCTGGCTGCTGCTAAGGCCTGCCCTGGCCCGGCGCGGCGCAGAAGGGGACAAGATAGCCCGCCTTGCCAGGCTGCTCTGCCTGGGACGCTGGTCGGGGCACGTCTGGCTGCGGCCCTTCTCTTTGCTGGCCGCCCTGAGCGGGCTCAGCATCGCCCTCTACACCGGGCTCGAGACCATGGCGGTAGCGGCGCGCCCGCTCTGGCATACCCCCTGGTTGCCCTGGCTGCTGACCCTGAGCGCTGTGCTGGGGGCTCAGAGTGCCCTGCTGCTGCTCAATCGCTTGCTGGCTGGCTGGCGTGCCCAGACCGAGTCGACCCTGCTGCACCAGAGCGGCTGGACGTTAGGCCTGCTGGCCCTCTCCCTGCTGGGCTGGGCCCTGTTTGGCGGCGCCTCGGCAGCAGAGGCCGCGGCCCTCTATCGGCTCGACCCGAGCTGGCGGCTGGCGGCCCACTGGCTGTTGCTGACCCTGGGGCTGGCCGGCCTGCTGATGCTGCTGCGGCCAAGGCTTTCTGCCCGCCTGGCACTCTGGGGGCTGGCGCTGCTGGGGCTGCACCTGGTGTGGGGCCTGCGCTGGCTGATGCTGATCCAGGGGCAGCTCGCACCCAAGTACGGGGCCGGCGTCTACCTCTATGAAATCGCCTGGGGCCCGGCTGGTGTGCTCGGCATTCTCGGCACCTTCGGTCTGCTGCTGGCCCTGCTGGTGGCCCTCTCGGAGCTGGTGCGCCCCTCTGCTTCCCCCGCCATCAAGGCATCCACTCCTTTTGCACGCGAGGCACTCTGATGGATCACAGCAAACGCAAGTTTCTCAAGGGCGCCGCCATCGCCGGCGGCACAGGATTGTTCGTCGCCGGTTACAGCGACACCCTCAAGCAGGTGGCGACTGGCCTTGCCACCGGCAGCTCGGGCCAGCCGACCCGGGATCCCATCCATGGCAACTCGCTGGCCGTGGAGTACCGGGTTGACGAGCGGGGGGAGCTGCACCCCAACCCGGATCAGCGGGTTGCCAACACCATGTGCCTCGGCTGCTGGACCCTGTGCGGAGTGCGGGCCCGCATCGACAACGAACGCGACCAGATAGTGCGGATCCTGGGCAATCCCTATCATCCCCTCTCCGCCCGCCATCACATCGACTTCAAGACCCCGGTCAAGCAGGCGCTGCTCGCTACCAGCGGCTACCAGGAAGGGGGGCTGGACGGACGCTCCACCGCCTGCGCGCGGGGCAACGCCATGCTGGAGCAGCTCGACAGCCCGCAGCGAGTCACCCGCTGTCTCAAGCGGGTGGGGCCCCGTGGCAGCGGCCGCTGGCAGAGCATCCCCTTCGAGCAGCTGGTGGCCGAGGTGGTGGAGGGGGGCGATCTGTTTGGCGAGGGCCTGGTTGAGGGGCTGCGGGCCATTCGCAACCTCGCCGAGCCGCTCGATCCGGCCAACCCGGAGTACGGCCCCAGGGCCAACCAGCTGCTGGTGAGCAACGCCTCGGACGAGGGGCGGGATCACTTCATCAAGCGCTTCACCTTCAACAGCTTCGGCACCCGCAACTTCGCCAACCACGGTGCTTATTGCGGCCTGTCGTTCCGGGTCGGGGCCGGCGCCCTGCTGGACGATCTGGAGAAGAACGCCCACCTCAAGCCGGACTGGGACGAGAGCGACTTCCTGCTGTTCATGGGTACCTCGCCCCAGCAATCGGGCAACCCCTTCAAGCGTCAGTCCCGTCAGCTGGCGGCGAACCGGGCGCGGCAGGGCAAGCCCTTCTCCTACGTGGTGGTGGCCCCCAGCCTGCCCAACACGGTGAACATGCCCTCCGCCCCCGCCAACCGCTGGCTGCCCATCCGCCCTGCCACCGACTCGGCGCTGGCCATGGCCATGTTGCGCTGGATCATCGACAACCAACGCTACGCCGAGCCTTTCCTGACGGCCCCCCATGCCGCTGCCGCCGAGCGGGCCGGCTATCGCGGTTTTTGCAACGCCAGCCATCTGGTTGTCTGCGACGAGGGGCATCCGCGCTTCGGCCAGATGCTGCGGGCCAGCGATCTCGGCTTGCCCTTTGAGGGGGAAGCCTATGGGGAGGGGGACGCCATGCTGGTAGAGGAGGCGAGCAGCGGCGAGCCGAGACCCGCCGGTCAGTGTGAGCGGGCCAACCTCTGGGTGGATCGCACCATTCCGGGCCCCAAGGGGGAGTTCATGGTCAAGAGCAGCTTCCAGCTGCTGGCCGAGGCGTGCCGGGAGCACTCCCTCGCGCAATACAGCGCCGAGTGCGCCGTGCCGGTGAGTGATATCGAGGCGCTGGCGCGGGAGTTCACCAGCCACGGCACCCGCGCGGCGGTGGTCTCCCACGGCGGCACCATGAGCGCCAACGGCTTCTATTCGGCCTGGGCCATCATGATGCTCAACGTCATGGTAGGGAACTTGAACGCCCGGGGCGGCGCCGTGGCGAGCGGCGGCAAGTTCGATCCCTTCGGGGCAGGGCCGCGCTACGATCTGGCGAGCTTCCCCGGCATGGTCAAGCCCGCCGGGGTCTTCCTGTCGCGCTCCAAGTTCCCCTACGAGAAGACCTCCGAGTATCGGCGCAAGCGCGAGGCGGGCCAGAACCCCTATCCGGCGCAAGAGCCCTGGTTCCCCATCTCGGGCCCCTTGCTCGGCGAACACCTGACTGCGGCGGTGAACGGTTACCCCTACCGGCTCAAGGCCTGGATCAATCACATGGGCAACCCCCTCTACGGCCAGGCCGGGCTCGCCAAGGCCATCGGTGAAGAGCTCAAGGATCCTGCCGTGCTGCCGCTCATTGTCAGCATCGACAGCTTCATCAACGAGTCGTCGGCGCTGTCGGACTACCTGGTGCCGGATACCCTCACCTACGAGTCCTGGGGTTGGGCCAGTGCCTGGCACGGGGTGATGACCAAGGTCTCCACCGGCCGCTGGCCCATCGTGGAGCCCCGTGTCGCCAAGACCGCCGAGGGAGATCCGGTCTGCATGGAGTCCTTCTTTATCGCGGTGGCCAAACGGCTGGGGCTGCCGGGCTTTGGCGAGGGGGCGCTCAAAGGGGCGGATGGCAAGCTGCATGCTCTGCACAAGGCGGCGGACTTCTCCCTCTACGGCGCGGCCAACGTCGCCTATCTCGGCGAGCCGGTGCCTCCTATCGGGCCTGAGGATCTCGCCTGGTCCGGGGTGGAGCGGATCCTGCCGGTGTTGAATGCCACCCTGAGTGCGGAGGAGGCGGGCCGCGCCGCCTATCTTTTCGCTCGCGGCGGGCGCTTCGAGCCGGCGGCCAAGGGGCGCGATGACGCGGGTCAGCCAAGCAAGCGCTGGCCCAAGCCGCTGATGGTGTGGAACCCCGAGGTGGGCAGCCGTCGTCACAGCCAGAGCGGGAAGTTCCTGAGTGGCACCCCGCGCTTCTTCCGCCCCCAGCTGGCGGACGGCACGCCGCTCAACGAGGCGTTCAAGCCGGCCCAGTGGCCTCTGCTGCTCACCAGCTACAAGTCTCACACCATGAGCTCCATGAGTATCGGCTCGGATCGTCTACGCCAGGTGAATCCCAGCAACCGGGTGCGGCTCAATGCGCAGACGGCGGCGCAGCTGGGCATCGAGAGCGGGGACAGGGTGCGGGTCAGCACCCCGGATGGCAGCGTGATCGGGGTGGCCGAGTGCGTGGCCGGGGTGCAGGCCGATGCCATCGCCATCGAACACGGTTTCGGCCACAAGGAGCTGGGGGCGCGGGAACATTGGATAGACGGCCAGAAAGTGGTCGCCAATCCCCTGCGCGGAGCCGGGGTCAATCTGAATGACTTGGCGGTGCTGGATCCCAGCCGCCATGGCCGCTATCCCCTGGTGGACTGGGCCATCGGCTCGTCGGCCCGCCAGGGGCTGCCGGCCCGGGTGGAGAAGCTGGTATGACAAACCAATGAAAACGGGGCCTGCGGGCCCCGTTGCTTGTCTGCTCTGCGTCACTGTCACAGTGTGACGTCGACCCACACCAGGCGGTGATCCGAACTGACGCCCTTGGCGATGCCGAGCTTGGGGTCATACACCAGGTGGTAGCCCGGCTCGAAGCTGGCCGGCCAGAACACGCCGGAGGCGACCGCGTTCAGGTTGGCGGAGGGCAGCACGTGGTCGAGCTGCAGGCCGCTGCTGCTGGTGATGCGCTCCGGGGTGGGGCGGTTGTTGTTGCGCTTGCACTGATCCGGCTGGCTGGCGAGGCACTCGGGGCCGCCCTGGCTGACCGGGATCAGGGCGCCGTTGGTGACGGCCTGGTTGACCAGCACATGGTTGTGCAGCGCCTGAATGGCGGTGAGATCCCCATCGCCAATCTGGGGATCGGCGTTGAGATCCCCGGCGATGACGAACCTGGCGCCCTCGGCCAAGCCACCCGCCTTGCCGGCGTCATCCACCATGTAGCCAGCCCCTGCCACATAGTCCTGCCAAAAGGCGATCTCCGCACGGTTGCGTTTGACGTTGTGGCGCGCCGCGTTGCCGAAGATGGGCGGGGTCGGGTGGGAGATAAGGAAGTGGAGCACCTCCTCCCTGTCTCCCTGCCTGATGCGCACCGGCACGTCGGCGTGGTTCTTTGAGGAGAGGGGGAGCGCCTGCCAGGCGGCGTCGTCATACCAGGCATCGCCACACTGGCGGCCGTTCGGGATCGGTACCCTGGGGTTGTGGCAGTCGTCGATGACGGGGTTCGCTTCGCCCGGCATCTCCTTCCATTTGAAGGTCTGGAAGGTGCGGATCTGTTTGGTATCGATGGGATACCGGGACATCACGGCGAAGGCGTACTGGCCGTGATAGTTGCCAAAGCCCCAGGCGTCGTCCGGCCCGCTCACTCTGCCATCCAGGTTGAGGTCGTGGCCGCTCATCAGGCCGGTGTTGGTGGCGAAGTTCTGCAGCACCGGGTAGCTGATGGCGGTCACCTCGTCGTGCTGGGCGTGGGCCAGGTAGTTGTCGTTGAAGGCGTTGAGGTCCTTGGTGTCGCTGCCCTTGCCGTCATTGTCGAATTCGCTCAGCAGCAACACGTCCGGCCGAGTGCGCTGGAGGATTTCGGCGATGTTGCGGATCTGCTGCACGTCGAGGGCCTTGGTCTTCTCGGCGCCGCTCAAGGTGCCGTCGGCGAGGCGGGCCAGCAGGGCATCCTGCTCGGTGCGGGTCAGGGCGAGCTCTTCCCCCAGCATGCCGGGTGCAGTGCGATCGAAGGCGAGATTGAAGGTGGCAAAGCGAACCATGGCGGGCCTCGGCGTCAGTGTGGCCGGGACAGCCTGCCATCTTTGGCAGGAAAATGGCAGCACCCTGCCGAATTTCATGGGAAAGGTGCCCGGGTTTCCCCCGTGACACGCAAGCGCTCGGCTCAGGCCCAGCGGGAGAGAGGGGAGGGAATGGCGTAGGCGTAGCCCTGCTGGTAGTCGCAGCCCAGCCGGTTCGCCACCTCGATATGGGCCTGGGTCTCCACTCCCTCGCACACCACGGCCATGCCGAGTCGTTGCAGGTATTTCACCAGCCCCGTCAGCATGTTGAGGGCATGGGTGCTGCGTACAGCCTGGAGCAGCAGGGAACGATCCAGTTTCACGATCTCGTAGGGGAGCATCATCAGGCGCTGGAAGTTGCATGCCAGGGAGCCGAAGTCGTCACAGGCGATGTGGGCGCCATGGGCTCGCAACACCTCGATCATCTCCCTGTGCTGGTGCTTGATCCTGACGTGTTCCAGCACCTCGAACCAGATGGCGATCCCCAGCTTGCGGGCCTGGAGCAGCACCAGCAACAGCAGATTGCGGTAGGTGGGGCTGGAGAGCGCCGGATTGAGGTTGATGGAGAGCGCATAGGGGCCTTTTTGGGCGAGCACGGGCAGATCGCGCATGATGGCCCTGAGCATGACGATATCCAGGTGCAGAGCGTCATCTTCGCCGAGGGCGGCAAAATCGATGCCCTGATAACCCTGGCTGCCGGCATTCCAGCGTCTGGCCAGCACCTCATACCCCTTGACCTGACGATCCTGGCCGATGATGGGCTGATAAAAGGGGACGACGATATCCGCCATGCTGACCATGGCACTCACGGGATACTCTTCTTTGAACGCAAACATGGCTCTCACCTGACGGGAACATGGCTGCGCATCATACAGGGAGGGTCTAAAGGGAGGCTGTAGGAAGAGTCTGATAATGGGCGTGGGCAGAAAGGAGGGGGTCAGGGAAGGGCATGGCCCTGTGCAGGTGCGGCGCCAGCCAGGGGGGCTGCGTGCATGGCCTGGGCAAGCCAGGACCAGTCGAGCATGGGGGAGCCCGCCTTGAAGCGCTGATAGGCACATCCCTGGCGGATGGTCAGGAAGAGGGTGCTTGGCAAGCCGAGGCGGTTGAGGTAGCGCACCATCACGTCTCCCTGGTAATCCCGCAGCCGCAGTTGCAGCTCGGGCAGTGTCAGCCCGTGCTCGCGACCCGTTTCATCCCAGATTTCAAACATCTGTGTGCACTCCTTGCGACATGAGGCTCCACTGTTTCTAAAAAGTGCGGGGAGGGCAATTGTCAGATCTGACAGCGCCATATGGATTCTATCCAGAAAAGCGAAAACCCGGCGCGAGGCCGGGTTGTCTGAAGGATGGTGGAGGGAGAAGGATTCGAACCTTCGAAGGCAGAGCCGTCAGATTTACAGTCTGATCCCTTTGGCCGCTCGGGAACCCCTCCACAGGGGCATTGCATATTGTGTTCAGGAAGATGGTGGAGGGAGAAGGATTCGAACCTTCGAAGGCAGAGCCGTCAGATTTACAGTCTGATCCCTTTGGCCGCTCGGGAACCCCTCCACGGGG